>NZ_JBEPLO010000004.1:0-132643 GCF_040545225.1 Streptococcus rupicaprae
ACGTGGTATTGGGATGACTCGTCATACGATTGATAAGGATGGTCAGTTGAGTCAAGAGAATCGTTATTTTATCTTTAGCTTTAAGCCAGATGTCAGTACATTTGCCAATAGTGTACGAGGTCATAGGTCTGTAGAAAGTATGCACTGGTTATTGGATGTTGTTTATCGTGAAGATCATCATCAGACATTGGATAAAAGAGCAGCATTTAATCTAAATCTTATCCGAAAAATGTGCTTATATTTTCTAAAGGTGATGGTATTTCCTAAAAAAGATCTCAGTTATCGCCGCAAACAACGGTATATTTCTGTCCATTTGGAAGATTATTTAGTCCAATTATTTGGAAAAAGAGGTTAAGCAGAGGATTGATTTAAACAGCTATTTTTTCAAAATTGATGTCAGGGCACAAAAGGAGGAAGAGAAAGTTTTCATGCGTACGGCGTGTGATTCAGTACGGCTGTACTGTCTTTTCATCCTATTTTGTGGTAAAATAAAAGGGAATGAATAGTTTGGAGAATGTTGAAGTAGTGGAAAAATACAGACCAACCTTTGCGCTTGAAGCGGTTTATGACCTTAAAGTAGAAGATTTAGAAAAACATGGCATCCGCGCTGTCCTTGTCGACTTAGATAATACCTTAATCGCCTGGGATAATCCAGATGGAACACCTGAGATGAAGCAGTGGCTCCATGACATGCGAGATGCAGGCATCAAGGTCGTTGTTGTTTCCAACAATACAAGGGAGCGGGTTCGTCGCGCTGTTGAGCAACTGGACATTCCTTTTGTACCTTGGTCCATGAAGCCTTTTAACATCGGAATCAAAAAGGCCATGCAGCGTTTCGATATCAAACCAGAAGAGGTTGTCATGGTCGGCGACCAATTGATGACGGATATCCGTGCGGCGCACCGAGCAGGCATTCGTTCCATCTTGGTTAGGCCCCTGGTCCAGACGGATTCTAAGAAGACCAAGATCAATCGCTGGAGAGAGCGCCGTGTCTTGAAAAAAATGGAAGCCTTATACGGACAGTTGATGTATAGCAGAAGTCTCTTAGGGGGATCAGATGACCTTTCTGACGAAACTGCTGATTAGTCTTGCGGCTTTTCTTGTGAGCTTTGGACTGATTTTTGGGTTGTTGAACTTGCCCTATCGCTTTGGGCCTTATATTTGTGCCGTTTTCCTAGGCAGTCTTTTGGCAAATATGGGGCGCAGAGCTTATACAAATGTTTTAGAAAGTAAGCATAAATGAACGACACATTACAATGCATTGGCTGCGGTGCAGTCATTCAGACAAGGGATAAAGAGGCGGTTGGATTTACCCCCCAATCTGCTTTGGACAAGGGCTTAGAGACAGGGCAGGTTTATTGCCAGCGTTGTTTCCGCCTGCGTCACTACAACGATATCACAGATGTCAGCATCACAGACGATGAATTTACCAGACTGCTCCATGAGGTCGGTGATAGCGATGCTCTGGTGGTCAATGTGGTGGATATTTTTGACTTTAACGGGTCGGTGATTCCAGGTTTGTCACGCTTTGTTTCGGGCAATGATGTCCTTCTTGTTGGCAACAAGCAGGATATCCTGCCCAAGTCTGTCAAGACCAGCAAGGTCACCCAGTGGTTGACGGAAAGAGCCCATGAAGTTGGCCTGCGACCGGTCGATGTGATATTGACCAGCGCCCAGAAAAAAGCCAGCCTGAAGGAATTGATGTCCAAGATTGAAGATTACCGCAGGGGTCGTGATGTCTACGTTGTCGGTGTGACCAATGTCGGCAAGTCAACCTTGATCAATGCCATTATCCAAGAAGTGACAGGGGACAAGGACGTCATCACTACTTCCCGTTTTCCAGGCACGACCTTGGACAAGATTGAGATTCCTTTGGATGATGGTAGCTTTATCTATGACACACCAGGGATTATCCACCGCCATCAAATGGCGCATTACCTGAGCGCTAAAAACCTCAAATACGTTTCGCCTCGTAAGGAAATCAAGCCAAAAACCTACCAGCTCAATCCTGAGCAGACGCTTTTTTTAGGTGGTTTGGGACGTTTTGATTTCATTTCAGGGGAAAAGCAAGGGTTTACGGCTTATTTTGACAATGAACTGGCGTTGCATCGTACCAAATTGGATGGGGCGACAGATTTTTATGCCAAGCATGTCGGAGATCTCCTGCAACCCCCTAATCAGCAAGAAGCGGTTGCTTTGCCACCATTGGTCTGCCATGAATTTACCATCAAGGACAAGACAGATGTGGTCTTTTCAGGTCTGGGTTGGATCCGGGTGAGTGGTCCTGCTATCATTGCGGCCTGGGCACCCAAGGGAGTGGATGTGGTGATTCGAAAAGCCATCATTTAGGTCTGTCTCTAGGAGATAGGAGAAGCGCTTGTAAGGAGGTGAAAGGAAACCAGATATGAAAAAGTTAGTAACACTTGTAAGTTTAGGCTTAGTCTTGCTGGGACTCGTCTTCTGGTATTGGAGTGGTTCGGCCTCAGGGCCTGCCCCTAGCCTTCCGCCTGCGGACCAGCTGCAGTCCATCGCTCTGTCAACTACAGGAGCTAAGGCCTACCTGGTGACAGAAGATCACTCCTTGGAAATTAGCGGCCCTGCTGAGATAGCCTCCCTGCTTGATTACCTGTCTCAGGCCAACAAGACCAAGGAGGCGTCCGTCAATGATGTCCCTTATGGACAGCGGTATGTGCGGTTGGATTTTGCATTCAAAGATGGCGAAAGCAAGTCTGTCGCCTACCTGTATCCGAAGGCAGGAACTACCTATCTGGAGCAACCCTACACAGGGATCTACAAGCTCCAACACCCTATAGAAAACTGGCTGGCAGACCGAGACTAAGCAGCTCTGCTATGCCCCAAAAAAGAAAAGAGAAACGATGACATTAACATCTAAACAACGTGCTTTTTTAAGCAGTCAGGCGCATAGTCTGAAACCTATCGTGCAAATCGGGAAAAACGGCCTCAACGACCAGATCAAGACCAGCATTCGTCAGGCGCTAGACGCGCGCGAGCTGATCAAGGTGACCCTCTTGCAAAATACGGATGAGAATATCCACGAGGTGGCGGAAATCCTGGAAGAGGAGATCGGCCTTGAGACGGTTCAAAAAATCGGTCGTATCTTGATTCTTTTCAAGAAATCGGCTAAGAAGGAAAACCGTAAACTGTCTGTCAAAGTTAGGGACATCTAAGAGAGGACACGCATGGCTATTGAACTGTTGACCCCCTTTACCAAGGTCGAATTACAAACAGAAGAAAAACCAACGGATCGCCAGCAGATCGGTATTCTGGGGGGGAATTTTAACCCTGTCCACAATGCGCATTTGTTGGTGGCAGATCAGGTACGCCAACAACTGAATTTGGACAAGGTCTATCTGATGCCGGAATTCACACCGCCCCATGTGGATAAGAAGGAAACGATTAATGAGGCGCATCGCCTAGAGATGCTCAAGCGTGCCATTGCTGGCATTGAAGGACTGAGTATCGAGACGATTGAGCTAGAGCGCAAGGGCATTTCTTATACCTATGACACCATGAAGTTGCTCAAGGAGCAGCATCCGGATGCGGATTATTACTTTATCATAGGTGGGGATATGGTTGAGTATCTGCCAAAATGGCATCGGATTGATGAGTTGATGCAGTTGGTACAGTTTGTCGGCGTACAGCGTCCACGCTATAAGGCAGGAACATCATACCCTATCATCTGGGTCGATGTACCGCTTATGGACATTTCTTCTAGTATGGTGCGCGACTTTATCAAACAAGGCAGAACACCTAACTTTATGTTGCCACATGAGGTGCTAGATTATATCGAAGAAAAGGGGCTCTACCTATGAGATACGACGCCTATCTCACCTTATCACGTGAGGAATTACTGGGGGAAATAGCAGAGCAGATGAGCGAGAAGCGTTTCCGCCATGTCTTAGGCGTGGAGAAGGCTGCTTTGGAGCTCGCCGATCGCTACGCTTGCGACCCTGTTAAGGCCAGTCTTGCGGCACTCCTGCACGACTATGCCAAGGAGCAACCAGATAGCGTTTTTCTTGACCTCATTGACCGTTACCAGCTGGACCCAGCCCTCAAAACTTGGGGCAACAACGTCTGGCATGGTTTGGTCGGACGCTACTTGATCACAGAGCAGTTTGGACTGACAGACGAGGAGATTTTGACCGCCATCGCCCGTCACACCGTCGGGGCAAGTGAGATGACACTCCTTGATAAGGTCCTCTACGTCGCTGACTATATCGAACCAGGCAGAGACTTCCCAGGTGTGGAGACTGCTCGCCAGCTAGCAGCAGAAGACCTTAACAAGGCTGTTGCCTACGAAACAGCGAGAACGATCGAACACTTGGCTCACAAGGGCATTCCCATCTATCCCCAGACTTTAGAGACCTATAATGCTTATATACACTATTTGAAAGAGGAATAAATGACGAAAGAAACATTAGTAGAAGTGATTGTGAAAGCCGCTGATGAAAAGCGGGCAGAGGATATTGTAGTGCTGGACTTGGCGGGTTTGACCAGCATGACGGACTATTTTGTCATCATGACAGCGACCAACTCTCGCCAGCTGGAAGCCCTAGCGGATAATATCCGTGAAAAGGTGAAGGAGGCTGGGCATGATGCCAGCCACATCGAAGGTGACAGCAAAGGGGGCTGGGTGCTAATAGACCTCAATGACGTCATCGTCCACATCTTTAGCGACGATGACCGTGTCCACTACAACCTCGAAAAACTCTGGCATGAAGCCCCAATGGTGGATGTGGCAGAATATTTGGCGTGAGAGACAAACCTTGCCGATGGCAAGGTTTTTGTGGAAAGGAAAGCATGAGTCAGTAGAGAGATAATTTTTTCAAATATAATCCTAATTTGAAAGAAGAATTTGGAAGTAAACCATATGAGTATGAGGTTCATCATATTATTGAAAAAAGTGAGTATACAAGTTATAAAAAACTGAATAAATCTGAGATTCACAATGGGAAAAATTTACTTCTGGTTCAGAAAAAAGTCCACCAAAAAATCACAGATAAAACGAACCCTACAAGAATTACAAATAAGGGGAGGGATGAGTCTGATATTGTTAATAAGTACTATAAATTAGGGATTTCAACAGATAGTAAGCATATCCTACTAGAAAATTTGTATGTGTCAGGCGATATCATCATTTTAAAAATTAATGAAGAAGTATTTTTTGAGTTGGACAGTATTGATGACATGTTAGCTTATAACAAAGAACAAATAGAAAAATTTTATAGGAAAAACTGATGAAAAACTACGAAACATTTGCATCGGTCTATGATGCCATCATGGACGATTCGCTCTATGATCTCTGGACGGACTTTTCGCTCCGCCATTTCCCTAAAAAACCAAAGGGAGCCAAACTGCTGGAGCTGGCCTGTGGGACGGGCATCCAGTCGGTGCGGTTCGCACAAGCGGGCTTTGAGGTGACGGGCTTGGACTTGAGTGAGGAGATGCTTGCGGTCGCAAAACGGCGGGCGTCCTCTGCCAAGGTTGCCGTTGACTTTGTGGCGGGCAATATGCTGGACTTGAGCGGTGTGGGGAGGTTTGATATGGTGACCTGCTACTCGGACAGCCTCTGCTATCTGGCGGACGAGGTGGAGATGGGTGATGTCTTCGCTCAGGTTTATGAGCACCTCAATGACGGTGGCACCTTTATTTTTGATGTTCACTCGACCTATCAGACGGACGAGATTTTTCCGGGCTATTCCCATCATGAAAATGCAGAGGATTTTGCTATGGTTTGGGATATCTATGAAGATGAGGCGCCGCACTCGGTGGTCCATGAGTTGACCTTTTTCATCAAGGACGAGGACGGACGCTTTACCCGCTACGATGAGATTCACGAAGAACGCACCTACGAACTCTTGACCTACGATATTCTGTTGGAGCAAGCAGGTTTTAAAGATGTTAAGGTCTATGCCGATTTTGAAGACAAGGAGCTGACCGATACCAGCAGACGATGGTTTTTTGTGGGGAGGAAGTAGGTGGTCAGATGACAGAATATGTTTCAAAGCCCTCGCTCCCAGAGATTACATCAATGATTGATCTCATTCTCTTAATTGAGCAGCGCCCTCCTATGTACTTGGGAGGTAATAGTTTAATGCGACTGCGCTCTTTTCTTGATGGTTGGACTTTTCGAGAACTACTAGAAAGGCCTGAGGAGAAAGATAGCGATAGAAATGTGCTACAGGACTTTACAACATGGTTACAGAAGGAATACGACGTGCCTTATTTCCATGGGATAAGCTCATTGCCCTTCGTGCAATGGATGATGCCCATGCCTTGACCTTGTTCTTTCAACTCTTTCATCAGTTTTTAGAGGAGAGGTAAGAAAAAGTTATCAGTAGTTATGAATAGGATAAAAGCCCTAAACCAAGGGCTTTTTGTGGTATAATGGAGTTATATTAATGTGTAAGGTGTAAGAGTTAATCGTGTATTGAGAGATTATAGTAATTTAACTTAATTAAGTTATTAATTCTAATGAATTATCTAATTATTAGATAAGGGAAATATTATTCCATAACGAATAAAAATAGGAGTATAAATATGGATTATAATACAGATAAACCGATTCATACAGCAAAAGATGATTTATTAGGTAGAGCCTCATTTTCAAAACAATTGGGAAAAGCAATCTATGAGTATAGTGGAAAAGACGGATTGGTAATAGGTTTGTTTGGTAAATGGGGAACTGGTAAGACTTCCGTTATTAATATTGCAGAAAATGAAATTCTTAAACTTTCTGAGAAAGATGAAAATAAGCCGATAATTATGAGGTTTGCCCCATGGAATTACTCTGATAAAGATAATCTTATCAGTTTATTTTTTCAAAGTTTAAAAAACAAAATAGATGTTCAAGATAATGAACAATTGAAGAAGAAAGTTGGTAAGGCATTAAGTGATTATTCGGGTGCTTTTGATGCATTATCTATGATTCCATTAGTAGGGTCAGGCGTAGCTGCAATATTAAAAACTATAGCTCAGGCCAAAGGTGCTAATCTGATGCAAAATATTGATTTAGTTCAAGCTCGAGAGAATCTAGAACGGGCTTTGGTCGATGCTAACAAGAAAATCATTATTGTAATTGATGATATAGATAGACTGACTAACTCACAGATTAGAGATATTTTTCAATTAGTAAAACAAGTTGCTGATTTTTCCAATGTCATATATGTATTAGCCATGGATAGAGATGTTGTCCGTAGTGCTTTAACAGAAGTTCATAATATAGATGGAAATGAATATTTAGAGAAAATTATTCAAATACCATTTGAATTACCAGAACTAAGAAAATCAAAATTACATGATATATTTTTCTCTAAACTTGATCGGGTTATTAATAATCTTCCTGATAAAGTAGAATGGGACGAGAGTTATTGGAATAATGTTTTTAGAAATTGCATAGAACCATTTATCTACACTTTAAGAGATGTGAATCGAGTAGTAAATACATTTCAGTTTAGGTATGGTTTGGTATATCAAGAAACTTCCTTTGAAGATATGATAGCAATTACAACGTTAGAGGTACTAGAACCAGAGTTATATAAGTGGATTGCTAGCAATAAAGAAGCTGTTTGCGGAGGCTTTGCGTATAGTTTTTCATATAGTAATAAATTAGATTATAGAAAATTTTATCATGATGAGTTTGAAAGATTAGGTATAAATCCTGATTTAGCAATAAGTTGTGTTTCAACTCTGTTTCCTGTTTTTGCTAATGCTGTCAAAGAGCATCAATATGGTTATCATTCCTATTCAGATGCAAGAGGTAAGATGAGAGCTAGAGAAGAAGGAAGATTTGAACTATACTTTATGTTTGATTTAGATGATATTAAAGTTTCTAGAAATACAGTTAATCAATGCATACATGAATTTGATTCTACTGAATTAAAAGAAGTTATTTTAAAAATCAATCAAGAGGGAAATATTGCTTATTTTATTGAAGAATTAAAGTCGTTGGTTGATGAAATTCCTTATAATCGCTTAACAATACTAGCTTCAGTCATCATTAATTTACAGGGTGAATTTAAAGGTGAGGAGCAAAAAGTCCTTTTCAGAATATCTACAAAGAGTAAGGCTGAGTATCTTGTATGCCATATAATAGACAGGCTTGAAACAGAGGAAGAAAGATTTAGTTTTATTTGTTCTGCTGTGAAAAATATGGATGTGTCTAGTGCTGGCCTCTTGGCTACAATCATTAATAGGATAGAGCTTGCCTATGGAAGATTAGCAGGAAATTCAGAAAAACAAGAGAACCAGCTTATTACTCTACCTCATCTTGAAGAAATCGAGAAAATGTATGTTAGTAGAATCAGTGAAATTGCAAACTCTGTCTCACTTTTGAATATGTCGAACATTTATATTATTTTTTATTTGTGGCAGTGTTTTGATCAAGACGGAGCGAAGTCTTATTTAGACGGTTTGTTTAAAAATGTAGTGAATAAGCTTAAATTTATTTGTGGACTAGCAGGACGGTGGACCGGGACTAATGGAAATGGATGGAGTTTCGATTTGAAATACTATTCGGAATATATTTCTCAAGATGAAATTTATAATTTAATTCAGGGTTTTGATAAGAACAAATTAGATGAGTTTACTGAAATTGAACAGATTAAATTGGCTTCATTCGTTTTGAATCACCATAAGGATGATATAGGACATGCTAATGAGCAGGAGGCTATGGAACTTGTAAAGAGGTGGCAAACCGAAAAGTGAATATAACCTTAACAAAAATAAGGAATTACAGCCGTCATATCATCTAAAAATTAAACGATAAAACATCTAGAAAGGCTTTCCATGACCACAACAGGTATTATCGCAGAGTTTAATCCCTTTCATAATGGGCACAAGTATCTTTTAGACCAGGCAGAAGGGCTCAAAATTGTGGCCATGTCTGGTAACTTTGTCCAGCGGGGAGAGCCCGCTATTGTGGACAAGTGGACGAGAAGCCAGATGGCGCTGGAGCATGGGGCGGACATCGTGGTCGAGTTGCCTTTTCTGGTGTCTGTCCAGTCGGCGGACTACTTTGCCAAAGGCGCAGTGGACATCCTGCGGCGGCTGGGGATTGACCAGCTGGTCTTTGGGACGGAGGCGGTCATGGACTACCAGCTGATTGCGGACACCTACGCCCAGCGGGCAGAGGAGATGGAGGCGTTTCTCTCGCGCCTGCCCGACCACCTGTCTTACCCTGAAAAGGCGCAGGCCATGTGGCAGACCTTTACGGGACTGACCTTCACGGGTGAGACGCCCAACCACATTTTGGCGCTGGCCTATGCCAAGGCGGCAGCTGGGACAGGGATTGCCCTTTGCCCTATCGCTCGGCAGGGAGCAGGCTTTCACTCGAAGGAAATGGCAGAGCAGTATGCGTCAGCAACAGCCATCCGCAAGCACATCGCAGATGGCGACTTTGTCCGCAGGGTCAGCCCGGCGGCTGACCTCCTGCTCTCCTCACCGCAGGTCTCCTGGGAAGCTTATTTCCCCCTGCTCCGCTATCAGATCCTGACCCATCCAAACCTGACAGGCCTCTATCAGGTCAATGCAGAGCTAGCCAGCCGTATTCGCTCTGCTATTGGCGATAGCCAAACCATTGACGAACTCATCGCACGTGTTGCGACTAAACGCTACACCAAGGCGCGGGTGCGACGGGTGCTGACCTATATCCTTGTCAATGCGACAGAAGCGGAGCTGCCGTCTGCGGTGCGGGTCTTGGGCTTTAGCCCCGCTGGGCAAGCTCACCTGTCTCGGATAAAGGGGCAGGTAGAACTCGTCACACGTATCGGAAAAGAGCCTTGGGACGCTCTCACCCAGCAAGCCGATCAGGTCTACCAGCTAGGACACCCAGCTCTCAAGGAGCAAAACTGGGGGCGGGTGCCAATCAGATCAACCTAGAGAAATCGTCTATAACCTCTCAGGAAAATCAGGATTAGAAGGAGAATGCTAAGTTCTCCTTCTTTTTCTCGTCGCCCTTGTGATATAATAGGGTATCCGTTGAAAGAGGAGGACAGTATGGAAAAACGATTAGAAGCTTTGGTCGGACGGTTAGAGGAGCAAGCCTTGGATGCGGTTCTTATCACCGACCTGCATAATATTTATTACCTAACAGGTTTTTGGGGATCCGCTGGGACCTTGTTTGTCAGTCAAAAGCGTAGTCTCTTTGTGACGGATGACCGCTATGCCTTGATTGCTAAACAGGTGGTTCAGGGCTGCGATGTCATCAGCAGTCGGACGGCCTTGAGTGAGATCGCTCAGCTGATTCAGGCGGATGGTTTGGAGCGGATAGGCTTTGAGGACACGATAAGCTATGGGTTTTATCAGGGACTGGTGCTTGCTTTGGAAGGCTATGACTTGGTTGCCCAAACAAACTTGGTGGAGAAACTGCGCATGATCAAGGATGAGGTCGAGATTGCGACCATTCAGCGCGCCTGTCAAATCTCTGACCAAGCTTTTATAGATGCCCTCGATTTTATCAAGCCAGGCAAGACCGAACTTGAAGTGGCTAATTTCCTGGATTTTAGGATGAGAGAACTAGGGGCTTCTGGGGTTTCTTTTGATACCATTGCAGCGTCTGGCTATCGTTCGGCCATGCCTCATGGCAGAGCTAGCGACAAGGTGATTGAGCGGGGAGATTCCTTGACCTTGGATTTTGGCTGTTACTATGATCATTATGCTTCTGATATGACACGGACTATCCATGTCGGGCATGTGACCGATGAAGAACGGGAAATTTATGCGATTACTCTAGCAGCCAATCAAGCCTTAATTGATCAAGCTAAGGCTGGAATGACCTACATAGACTACGATGGCATTCCTCGCCAAGTTATTGAGAACAAAGGTTATGGCCCTAACTTCACGCATGGAATTGGCCACGGAATGGGGCTGGATGTTCATGAAGTGCCCTTCTTCACAAAGACGCTGGACACGCTTCAAGCAGGCATGGTGGTGACAGATGAACCAGGGATTTATTTAGATGGCAAATACGGCGTCCGCATCGAAGATGACCTCCTGATCACAGAGACAGGTTGCCAGGTCTTGACTACGGCTCCTAAGGAATTGATCGTTCTCTCTGTCTAACCATCTAGGCTGGGAATTTTTCAAAAAAAGCAAGCCCTATTTGAGTAATCGGGCGATTTGTGATAGAATAAACTGTAACTATTTAAAATAAAAGAGGTAATAAACGAAATGGTAGATGCAAGTAAATTAAGAGCTGGAATGACTTTTACAACAGACGAAGGACGTCTGCTCCGTGTTTTGGAAGCTAGTCACCACAAACCTGGTAAGGGAAATACTATCATGCGGATGAAGTTGCGTGACGTGCGTACAGGTTCGACCTTTGATACGACTTACCGTCCAGATGAAAAATTTGAACAGGCGATTATCGAGACACGTCCGGCGACCTACCTGTACCAAATGGATGACATTGCTTTCTTCATGGACACAGAGTCTTACGAACAGTATGAGATTCCAGTTGCCAATGTCGAAGAAGAATTGAAGTATATCCTTGAAAATGCTGAAGTCAAAATCCAATTCTTTGGCACAGAAGTGATCGGGGTAACGGTACCGACAACCGTTGAATTGACGGTTGTGGACACTCAACCGTCTATCAAGGGTGCGACTGTGACAGGTTCTGGTAAGCCAGCAACCTTGGAAACAGGCCTGGTGGTTAACGTGCCTGACTTTATTGAGATCGGCCAAAAATTAATTGTTAATACCGCAGAAGGGACTTACGTCTCTCGCGCTTAGGCCTAGCCTCTAGTAAGGATAGAAAGGAATTTACGATGGAAAACTTAGGTGAAATCGTTATTGCTCCTCGTGTGTTGGAGGTGATTACTGGGATTGCGGCTGCCAAGGTGGATGGTGTGTATGCCCTGCGCAATAAGGCGGTATCAGATGGCTTCATCAAGACCAGCAAGGGCCGTGGTGTCTACCTTCATACAGATGATGAAGGTGTGATCACAGCCGATATCTACGTTTACTTGGAGTACGGTATTAGCGTTCCGACAGTAGCCATGGAGATTCAAAAGGCGGTTAAAACAGCTGTGTACAACTATGCGGATGTGAGTATTGACAGTGTTAATATCCACGTGATTGGAATTGCTCCTGACAAGACACCAAAGCCTGACTTGAAGGATTTGTTCAATGAGGATTTCCTCGATGACTAAGACTTACTCCCGCCGTCAGCTGCGTGAAAAAGCCTTTCAGGCTCTTTTGGCCATGGAATTTGGCTCAGAAAGTCTCCAAGCGGCTCAGTTTGCCTATGCTCACGAGGATGATGAGCAGACAGAGGGCCTTGGTCAGCAGGATTTGCCGCTCTTTATGTTGAATTTAATTCAAGGCGTGACCAGTCACCAATCAGAATTGGATCAGCTGTTGGGTCCAAAATTAAAGGCAGGCTGGACCTTGGACCGTTTGAACTTGGTGGACAAGACCATTCTGCGCTTAGGACTCTTTGAACTAAACTTCCTAGATGAAACGCCTGCCAAGGTAGCCGTCAATGAAGCCATTGAGCTTGCGAAGACTTTTTCAGATCAACAGTCAGCCCGTTTTATCAATGGTGTTTTGACTCAGTTTGTGACAGAAAATTAAACGAAAAGATAAAACAGACCTGCATGAAAGATGGCAGGTCTGTTTCGTTCTATCCTAAAAAGCGTTGTAAGAAAGCTTTGGTGCGTTCTTCTTGAGGGTTTTCAAAGATTTGCTCGGGTGTGCCGGCTTCTGCAATGACGCCTTGATCCATGAAGATAACACGGTCTGAGACTTCCTTGGCAAAAGCCATCTCGTGGGTCACGATGATCATGGTCAGGCCTGAGTCTGCCAGGTCTTTCATAGTTTTGAGGACTTCGCCGACCATTTCTGGATCAAGGGCGGAAGTCGGTTCGTCAAAGAGGATACACTCCGGGTCAACAGAGAGGGCGCGGGCGATGGCTACCCGTTGCTTCTGGCCACCTGAGAGTTGTTTAGGCTTGGCCAGCCAATACTGTTCGCCCATGCCGACCTTTTCAAGGTTAGCCTTGGCAATGGCTTCGGCTTCAGAGCGATCGCGTTTGAGGACGGTGGTCTGGGCGACGATGGTGTTTTCTAGGACATTGAGATTGTCAAAGAGGTTGAAGGATTGGAAAACCATGCCGACCTTCTCGCGGTAAGCAGTTAGCTCAAACCCCTTGTTCATGATATTTTGCCCGTGAAAAAGGATCTCTCCACCTGTCGGGATTTCCAATAAATTGATGGATCTGAGCAGGGTGGATTTTCCTGAGCCGGAAGAACCGATGATTGAAATCACTTCCCCCTGTTCAACCGTCAGGGAAATATCCTTGAGGACTTGGTTGTTGCCGTAAGATTTTTTGAGATTTTTAAGTTCTAAAATAGTATTAGTCATGTACAACCTCCACTTGCATTTGATTGGCTCCAGTAGTGTAGTGGTCGGTGTCAAACTGTTTTTCCACAGCACGCAGGATACGGGTTACGGTAAAGGTCAAGATGAAGTAGATGACCGCGATGACCGTGAACGTTTGGAAGTACTGGTAGGTTTGTGTTGCGATGGTATTTCCTGAGAAATAGAGCTCGACCACGGAGATGACATTCAAGACAGAAGTGTCCTTGATATTGATGACAAACTCGTTACCAGTCGCTGGCAAGATATTGCGGATGACCTGTGGTAGAACAACCTTCTGCATGGTCTGGTTATGGGTCATGCCGAGGGCTGTGGCCGCTTCAAATTGTCCCTTATCAACTGCGTGGATACCTCCGCGGACAATTTCGCTCATGTAGGCACCCGTATTAATCGAAACGATAAAGATTGCCGCTAGTGTACGGTCGAGGTTGAGGCCAAAGGCCTGGGCTGTTCCGTAGTAGATAACCATGGACTGAACGATCATCGGCGTGCCACGGAAGACCTCGATATAGATGTTGATCAACCAGCTCACGATTTTTTGGAGAATGGCTAGCGCTCTATTCGTGGCCTTGGGTGCAGTACGAAAGACACCAATGGCTAAACCAATCAGGGTCCCGACGACTGTCCCGATGATAGAGATGAGCAGGGTCATGCCAGCCCCTGTCAATAGGGTTTTCCAGTTGTTGGTCAGGATGCTTAGAGCTTGCCCTAGGAAGGACGGCTTAGCATCGTTATCTTCAGCGACAGGTTGCAAAGGAATCATGCTGTCCATGAGTTTGGTCTGTTCTTCGGATGAAAAGTCAGCCAGAACGTCATTGACCAGCGGTAAATTGCTGTCACCTTTTCGCATTCCGATGGCGATAGCAACATCGGATTCGCTGACTTCAAAGCCTTCCTTTAAGGAAATCATTTTAAAGTCTTTAGAAGCCATCTGGGCAGAAATACCGTCTGGGCGCTCTGAAACATAGGCATCAATGACTCCAGATTGGAGGGCTTGGCGCATCTGGGCAAAATCTCCCATGGCAGTCTGCTGGGCAACGCCTTCAATTTGGCTGATCAGGTTATAAAGATAGACGCCTTGCTGGGAGGTGACTTTAGCGCCTGAAAACTCAGCTAAAGTGCTAGCATTAGCATAAGAACTATCAGAACGGACCACTAAGACAGGCTCAGAGGTGTAGTAACTATCGGAAAAGTCAATCTCCAGTTTACGTTCTTCAGTGGGACTCATACCGGCAATGATGAGATCGATTTTCCCGGAAGTAAGGGCTGGAATCAAGCCAGACCAAGAAGTCTTAACGATGACTAATTCTTTGTCCATCTTATCGGCAATTTTTTTAGCCACTTGGACATCATAGCCGTTGGCGTATTGACTGGTTCCTTCAATCAGCACAGCACCATTGCTGTCGTCATCTTGGGTCCAGTTGAAGGGAGCGTAGGCGGCTTCCATACCGACACGCAGGACGTTTTCATCTGCATGGGCTATCCCAGAAAAGCCAAACAGGCTCATTAGGAAGACCAACAGGAGTAAGGGGGATTTTTTCATATGTTCTCCTTGTTAGATATTTTTCAATTCTTCTCATTCTACAAAAAATTCTAAAAATTTGCAATGAATTCGATGGTAAAATTTAAAAAGAAAGACTTATTGTCAAGTCAGGTCAGAGAGGCTGACTGGAGAGCCTTGCTTGACACACTAGAAAAACTAGAGGGGACAAGTGACTTGCCTCCTCTAGTTGAAAATCACTTTATAGGGTACTGCCTGGAGAGAGCTGGATAGGAAGGACGTAATTCATCTCCCTGAGTTCCTGGCCTTCAATGCGTTGAATCAATAGTTCGACCATCAGTTTTGCCATTTCGACGATGGGCTGTTTGATCGTTGTCAGCTGAGGGTAATAAGTCTCTACGAAATAGCTGCCATCATAACCGATAAGTTTTAATTGATCAGGAATCTGTAACTCCAGCTCCCTGGCGATTTTTTTGACCAGAATAGCAGTCAAATCGTCGGAAGTGAAGACGCCATCTGGCTGGTGCTTTCGGAGGATGGTCTGGATTTCCATTTCCTTGCGCACAGGTGAAAAGTCGCTAGAGACATTGATGATAGGTGCGTCTGGAAAAATCGTAGAAAACCCTGCCTGTCTAAGACCTGTCGGTGAGTTGGAGTCGTCGTTTCCAGTGATCATGAGTGGGTTTAAACAACCTGAACGTTTGAGAGATTGCGCCGCTAATTGCCCGCCCTTAAAATTGTCTGATGATACGACAGGGATGCTGGGAGATAAATTGCGGTCAAAGGAGATGATAGGAGCAGAGACCCGCTCATAATCTGAGATGCCTAGGTTATGGCTAGAAGAAATAATGCCATCAACTTGATTAGCCTCTAACATTTCCAAGTATTCTTTTTCTTTTTCGGGTTCATTTTGGCTGTTGCAAATAATGGTTTTGTAGCCACGCTCAAACAGTTCGAGCTCTAAGTGCTCAATCAGCTCAGCATAGAAGACGTTAGAGAGCTTTGGAAAGATGAGACCGACTAGCTTAGCGGATTTGCCTTGTAAACTTCTAGCAAGATTATTCGGTTTATAAGAAAGTTCCCGCATGGCTTCTTCCACCTTGCGAATGGTTTGTTCGGATAGGTAGCCCTTTTTGTTGATGACACGAGAGACGGTAGTGGGGCTAACGCCCGCTAGGCGGGCAACATCAGTAAGTTTAGCGACCATGGTGTAATGCGTAATAAGTTCCTGAAATCGAACCAGCTGTCAAACGTATGCCAGATTGATCGGCATTAGGGAAGACGCGGCCTGAGAGGACTTTTTCTCCTTTATTGATGAAAATTTCGAAGATGGATTTGTCAATGAAAATATTGAGGGTGGTTTCAGTTTTTGCAATCGGACATTCACGTGTCTGTCCGAATTCCAAGGCGTACTGTTCACCTGCTTGGCTACGATCAAGAGTCAGAAGGCCGTTTTTTGTATCAACCTCAAGACGAAGACCACGATTAGCTTGGTCAGCTAGCAGGACAAGTTCGCTGTTGCTGTTGGCTGGGATGGTAAGCTCTAGTTCGTAGACGTTGTCTGTTTCTGACATATCTCTTAAGTCTACGGGTTCCTGGCGAAGGTTTTTGAGCGCCTCGACAGGGTATTGGTAGAGTTTACCCTCTTTAAGAGTCAATTCTTTTACGAGGGAGAGAACACCTTGGTGATCAAAGTGATCCGTTGGGTACTCTACATCAGGCAAGCCCAACCAGCTGACACTAAGGACGCGGCCATCTGGGCTGTTGAAGGCTTGGGTAGCGTAGCACTCAAAGCCATAATCCAGATTTTGCAATTCGGAAGGCTTTAGTATGGCTACTTGATCAGGATCAAATCCCTGACCGATCTTGTAGAGGTTCGGGTAGATATTATCGTAGCCAAAGACCGATTTATCAAGGCCTTGCGGGCAGTAGAGGAGGATGGGTTGGTCATTGATAAAGACCAGGTTAGGGCACTCCATCATATAGGCCGTGCGGTCATTGGCGAAATCCAAGTTGCCCATTTCTTCCCACTGCTTATAGTCGTTATTGACTGCCTTATAAAGCTTGATCATCCCCTTTTTCTCTAAATCCTGGCCACCGATAATGGCGTAGTACTGGCCCTTGTAGTCGAAGATTTGTGGATCTCGAAAATGATCGGTCGCATCTGTCGGCTGGGTGATGAGGGGCTTATCGAATTTGACCAGATCTCCGTTTGCTGCCATCAAAGCCCCATTTTGATAAGGGTGGCGGATCCATTCAGCATCTCGACAATTGCCAGTATAGAAGATAAAGAGCTGGTCATCCATTTGCATGGCAGAGCCAGAATACATGCCGTGAGTGTCCAATGGATGGTCAGGAAGCAAGACTGTACCAGTCTCTTTAAAGTGGACTAGATCATCTGAAACCGTATGGAACCAAGATTTTAAACCGTGTGCAGCTCCAAAAGGAAACCACTGGTAAAAGAGATGGAACTGACCGTTGAAATAGGAAAAACCATTAGGGTCATTGAGCAGGCCACGCTGGGGTTCGATATGCAAAGTGGATCGCCAAGGGGATCTAGCGACATTGGCTTCAATGGTTTGAATCTCCTCAGCAGTCCAGTCTGCATAAGGGCGGTAACGCAAGTTACTATCAAAAGGCATTTTATCTCTCCTCCAAGTCTAGGAGGGGGTGTTTCCTCCTAGTTATCTATTATAATAGTAACCGTTTTCTGGCTAAAAATCAACTTTTTTATGTCGTTTTAAAATATTTTATATCAAACGGTTGACATATTTTAAAAAAGTGATAAAATAGAAATCGAAAGATATTGTAAACCGCTTTCAACAAATGATTTTATTAAAGGGGAGTTTTTGCAAATGGATAACACACAAATTGCAAAAGAAGTCATCGAGGCGCTCGGTGGACGTGAGAACGTTAGAAGCGTAGCTCACTGTGCGACTCGTTTACGTGTCATGGTCGTTGATGAAGCTAAAATCGACAAGGACCGTGCAGAGAACATTGAAAAAGTACAAGGTGCTTTCTTTAACTCAGGCCAGTACCAATTGATCTTCGGGACAGGTACTGTTAACAAGATCTATGATGAAGTGGTGGCCCTTGGCTTGCCGACATCAACAACTAGCGAGCAAAAAGCAGAAGCAGCTGCACAAGGCAATGCCTTCCAGCGTGCTATCCGTACTTTCGGTGACGTTTTTGTTCCAATTATCCCAGCTATCGTAGCAACAGGTCTCTTCATGGGCTTCCGCGGCCTTTTGACCCGTCCAGAAATCATGAGCCTCTTTGGCATTGCTGAATACAACTCAGATTTCATCACCTATACACAGATCTTAACCGATACAGCCTTCATCGTCTTGCCGGCCCTCGTAGTGTGGTCAACCTTCCGCTCTTTCGGTGGGAATCAGACCATCGGTATCGTCCTTGGGATGATGTTGATTTCAGGCTCTCTGCCGAACGCTTGGGCAGTTGCATCAGGTGGCGATGTTACCCCGATGACCTTCTTTGGCTTCATTCCAGTTGTTGGTTTGCAGGGTTCCGTTCTGCCAGCCTTTATCATCGGTATCGTTGGTGCTAAGTTTGAGAAGTTTGTCCGCAAGTATGTGCCAGAAGTCCTAGACCTTTTGGTGACGCCGTTCATCACGCTTTTGGTGATGTCTATCTTGGGTCTCTTTGTCATTGGACCTGTCTTCCACGTGGTTGAAAACTACATCCTTGCTGCGACAAATGCGCTTCTTTCCTTGCCATTTGGTCTTGCTGGTCTCTTGATCGGTGGGGTTCACCAAGTCATCGTTGTTTCAGGTGTGCACCATATCTTCAACTTGCTTGAATCACAATTGGTTGCTAACACTGGCGCCAACCCATTCAACGCTATCATCACAGCTGCCATGACCGCGCAAGGTGCGGCAACAGTTGCGGTAGGTGTGAAAACTAAGAATCCTAAATTGAAGGCTCTGGCTTTCCCAGCAGCTCTTGCAGCTTTCCTTGGTATTACGGAACCAGCTATCTTCGGGGTTAACTTGCGTTACCGCAAGCCGTTCTTCCTGTCATTAGCGGCTGGTGCTATCGGTGGTTTAGTGGCATCACTCCTTGGTCTTGCTGGTACTGGTTTTGGGATCACCATCATTCCTGGTACGCTCCTTTACCTCAATGGTCAACTGTTGCAATACCTCCTCATGGTCGCTGTGTCATTTGCAGCAGGTTTTGCTTTTACTTACTTCTTCGGATTTGAAGATGAGAAAAAAGCAGCTGCAGAGCGTCCAATCAAAACACAACCACGCGTTTCTGCTGTACCAGCGTCAGCTGTAGCTGATCAAGCTGGTGAAGAAATCGTTTCGCCACTTGTTGGTGAAGTTATAGCCCTTGAAAACGTTGCTGATCCAGTCTTTTCAAGTGGAGCTATGGGTAAAGGATTGGCTGTTAAGCCGACTGAAGGTATTGTCTATGCACCGGCAGATGCGGAAGTCACCATTGCCTTTGAAACTGGTCATGCTTACGGTTTGAAGACTACTAACGGTGCTGAAATCTTGATCCACGTTGGGATTGACACGGTTTCCCTGAACGGTCGTGGCTTTGACATGAAAGTGTCAGCTGGACAGACTGTTAAGGCTGGTGATATCTTGGGTTACTTTGATCCAGCAGTTATCACTGAGGCTGGTCTAGATACAACAACCATGGTCATTGTGACCAACACAGCTGATTATGCAGCGGTTGAAACCTTGGCTTCAGGAGCTGTTGCTCAAGGTGATGCCTTCTTGAAATTGGTCAAGTAAGTTGCAAATAAGTAAATATGTGGCTGGGACAAAAGTCCTAGCCACTCAACTATTTCTGAATCATTGAGCAAGGCGCAGTGGTTGAGAGCTTGGAAAGCCTGGGGTTAGGCTGTCCAAGGTTGTCTCCTAGAAATTAAAAAGAGACAATACTTGCTTTGCCAGCTTTAGAGTTGCCCCTGCATAGTTCCAAAGGTCCAGGGGACCTTTGGAAGTTGGAAATGCAGCTGACGATGTCAGCGTCAAAAGGTGCTTGGCACCATCAATCACTGCTAGTGGGCTAAAAAGGTCTGGGAGAGCTTTTTAGGTGGGAAATGAAGCTATCGCAGATAGCATCAAAAACCGCTGATTTTATCAGCTTTTACAGTCCTAACGAACGAGGGAAGCCTTGCTTCCCTGATTTCCAACCTCAAACAGTCACTTCCCTGATTTTACTCACTTTCTGATTTCAAAGCTCGCACCTTCAACAGTCACTCTCTGCGACTTTGCTCGCCTTCTGGTTTCAAGGCTCACACCCTCAATAGTCACTCCCCTGACTGTTGAAGTTATGCGGAAGTGGGAAATAGAGCTGACGGAGTCAGCGTCAAAAACGGTCTGGGAATAGACCGTTTCAGCCCGAACCTAAAAATGAAAAGTGTGAGGGAAATCGAATTCTCACGAATTATCGATTTATGTACCGCTCTCTTTTTGCTGATTTTATAGGCAAATTTGGCCTGATCTTATGGTATAATGAATCTTAGAAAATGAAAATGAGGAAGATCTTATGACACGTTTATTTGGTAGTTTGGAAGCTGGTGGGACAAAGTTTGTCTGTGCCGTTGGAAACGAAGATTTTGAAGTGATTGAACGCACGCAGTTTCCGACGACAATACCTGAGGAAACTATTGCTCAGACCATCGCCTTCTTTGAACAGTTTGAAGGGTTAGAGGCCTTGGCCATCGGTTCTTTTGGTCCCATTGACATAGAGCCTGAATCAGAGACCTATGGCTATGTGACCACGACACCAAAGCCTTACTGGGCCAATGTTGATTTGGTAGGTCCTATTCAAGAAGCTCTTGGAATTCCTGTGTATTTCACAACGGACGTGAATTCTTCAGCTTACGGGGAAGTTATTGCTAGACAACAGGTGAACAGCTTGGTCTACTACACCATCGGGACAGGGATTGGTGCTGGCGCCTATCAAGATGGTCATTTCATCGGTGGTATTGGCCATACGGAAATGGGGCACACTTATGTAGCGCGTCATCCGCAAGAAGGAGATTTTGAAGGGGTATGTCCATTCCACAAGGGCTGCTTAGAAGGCATGGCGGCAGGGCCATCTCTTGAAGGACGGACAGGTATTCGTGGGGAGGAGATTGGTCTGGACTCGGACGTCTGGGACAAGCAGGCTTATTACATTGCTCAAGCAGCTATTCAGGCAACCATGATGTTTAGGCCAGAAGTGATTGTTTTCGGGGGTGGTGTCATGGCCCAAGACCACATGCTTAAGCGGGTCCACGACTACTTTGAAGAGCTCTTGAATGGCTACTTGCCAGTACCGGCCGTTGAGGAATACATTGTGAGGCCTGCTGTGGCTGACAATGGCTCAGCAACCCTAGGAAACTTTGCTTTAGCCAAGCAATTGGTTTAGGATTAGTCATATTCTAAAGTTGAGAGTGGGACAACGAAATCGAATTCTAACGAATGACCGATTTCTGTCCCATTTTCATTTTCCAGACCTTTTTACTCCACTAGCGGTGGTTTATTGGTGCTAAAGCATCTAATTGAACTGTGCACTCTAAAACTGGCAAAGCCAGCATTGTCTCTTTTTAAATTCTAGGAGACAACCTTGGACAGCCTGACCCCAAGCTTTCCAAGCTCCCAACCACTGCGTCTTTGTTCAGCGTGCTAGTATACAACGAAGAGACTAGGACTGAGTCCCAGCCTCGATTTTTTTAGATAACAGGAGCCCAAAAGTGCTGAAAAGCCTGAAATCACCAATGGAAATCTATTGAAAGTTAAGATAATTTATGATATGATAGGTTGATTACCTTCGAAAGGAAAAATGATGGCAACTAATTTACTCAGAACCCTTATTGAGAATGACAAAGGGGAATTGAAGAAGCTTGAAAAAATGGCTCAAAAGGTAGAAAGCTACGCAGATGCGATGGCTGCGCTTTCTGACGAAGAGCTCCAAGCCAAGACACCAGAATTTAAACAGCGTTACCAAAACGGCGAAAGTCTTGATGATCTTTTGTACGAAGCTTTTGCGGTTGTCCGTGAAGCAGCCAAACGGGTTTTAGGCCTGTACCCTTATCCTGTTCAGATTATGGGTGGGATTGTTCTCCACCATGGGGATGTCCCAGAGATGCGTACCGGTGAAGGGAAGACCTTGACAGCGACCATGCCGGTTTACCTCAATGCCTTGACTGGCGAAGGCGTTCACGTTGTTACGGTAAATGAGTACCTCTCTACCCGTGACGCGACTGAGATGGGTGAACTTTACTCTTGGTTGGGGCTTTCTGTAGGGATTAACTTGGCGGCAAAATCACCCATGGAAAAACGCGAAGCCTACCGCTGCGATATTACCTACTCGACCAACTCAGAAATCGGTTTTGATTACTTGCGTGATAACATGGTTGTCCGTGCAGAAGACATGGTGCAACGTCCTTTGAACTACGCGGTTGTCGATGAGGTGGACTCTGTTCTAATCGACGAAGCAAGGACACCTCTGATTGTATCTGGTGCCAAGACCGGTGAGGCCGGCCAGCTCTACCATCGTGCTGATAGCTATGTTAAGTCGCTCGACAAGGATGACTATATCATCGACGTTCCTTCCAAGACGATCGGTCTATCCGATTCAGGGATTGATAAAGCAGAAGCTTTCTTTAACTTGACCAATCTCTATGATATCGAAAACGTAGTCTTGACCCACTTTATCGACAATGCCTTGCGGGCTAACTACATCATGACTCTGGATATTGACTATGTCATTTCAGATCAGCAGGAAATTTTGATTGTCGATCAATTTACAGGTCGTACCATGGAAGGGCGTCGTTATTCTGATGGTCTTCACCAAGCGATCGAAGCCAAAGAAGGTGTGCCGATCCAAGATGAGTCGAAGACCTCTGCCAGCATTACCTATCAGAACATGTTCCGTATGTACAAAAAGCTAGCAGGGATGTCAGGGACAGGGAAGACAGAAGAGGAAGAATTCCGCGAAATTTACAACATGCGCATTATTCCGATTCCAACCAACAAACCGATTGCGCGTATTGACCATGAGGACTTGCTCTACCCAAGTTTAGAATCTAAGTTTAACGCCGTTGTTGAAGATGTTAAGGCTCGCTATGAAAAAGGGCAGCCAGTGCTACTGGGTACGGTTGCGGTTGAAACTTCGGAGTTGATTTCTCGCAAGCTAGTGGCTAAGGGAATTCCGCATGAAGTATTGAATGCGAAAAACCACGCCAAGGAAGCGCAAATCATTATGAATGCTGGGCAACGTGGTGCCGTTACGATCGCGACAAACATGGCAGGACGTGGAACGGATATCAAGCTCGGCGAAGGAGTCCGTGAGTTAGGTGGTCTTTGTGTCATCGGTACGGAACGCCATGAGAGCCGCCGGATTGATAACCAGCTTCGCGGGCGTTCAGGTCGTCAAGGAGATCCAGGTGAATCACAATTCTACCTGTCTTTAGAAGACGAATTGATGCGTCGTTTTGGATCAGACCGTATCAAGGCTGCTATGGAGCGCTTTAACTTGACCGAAGAGGAATCTGTCATTAAGTCTAAGATGTTCACCCGTCAAGTTGAAGGGGCTCAAAAGCGTGTTGAAGGGAACAACTACGACGCCCGTAAACAAGTTTTGCAGTACGATGATGTGATGCGTGAGCAACGGGAAATCATCTACCGTGAACGTCACGATGTCATCACTTCTGACCGAGACTTGGCACCAGAGATTCACCAAATGATTCGCCGAACGATTGAACGCCAGGTGGATGCTCATGCCCATCTCAAGAACCGTGAGGAAGCGGTAGAGTCTATCTTAAACTTTGCCCATATGGCTTTGGTATCAGAGGAAGACCTGAGCTTTGAAGATCTGGAAGGTCTTTCAAATGACCAAATCAAGGATCTTCTATATAAAAAAGCAATTGAAATCTATGACCGCCAGGTTGACAAGCTCCGCGATGAAGAAGCGGTCAAAGAGTTCCAAAAGGTATTGATTTTGCGGGTTGTTGACAACAAGTGGACAGACCACATTGATGCCTTGGATCAGCTACGTAGTGCGGTTGGCTTGCGTGGTTACGCCCAAAACAACCCAGTCGTAGAGTACCAGGCAGAAGCTTTCAAGATGTTTAATGACATGATTGGGGCGATTGAATTTGATGTGACGCGCCTCATGATGAAGGCACAGATTCACGATAATATTGAACGTGAGCGCAAGGTTCAACAGGTACAAACGACTGCGACCCGAAATATTCCAGCTGTGCAGTCTGATTTACCACAAGAACTAGACTTGTCACAAATTGGACGTAACGACCTATGTCCATGCCAGTCTGGCAAGAAATTTAAGAATTGCCACGGTCGTGGCTAATGAATAAGAAAAGTAGAGGATAAGTTATTGACATTTAAACCAATCAGCCAAGCCATTAATTTTGATGAAGTCCGCCATCTTTCTAAGCTGACAGGGGACTGTCTCGAACGAAAAGAAAAGCGTGATAAAGAATTAGAAGCGATTATTAAGGGAGAAGATGACAGGCTCTTGCTGGTCATCGGGCCCTGTTCTTCTGATAATGAAGCGGCTGTCTTGGAATATGCCAAACGCTTATCTGCCTTGCAAGAAAAGGTCAAGGACCGTATTTTTATGGTCATGCGTGTCTACACTGCCAAGCCTCGGACTAATGGGGATGGCTACAAGGGCATGATGCACCAGCCTCATACCAACCAAGCACCCAGTCTGATCAATGGCATCAAGGCGGTGCGCAACTTACACTACCGTGTGATCACAGAGACAGGTCTGATAACGGCTGATGAGATGCTTTACCCAGAAAACTTGTCTCTGGTAGAGGACTTGGTATCCTACATCGCTATTGGTGCACGTTCGGTCGAAAACCAACAGCACCGCTTTGTGGCTTCGGGGATCGATGTCCCGACAGGAATGAAAAATCCCACTTCAGGGAACCTTGCGGTTATGTTTAATGGTGTCTACGCGGCACAAAACAAGCAGTCCTTCCTCTTCAACGGCCAGGAAGTTGAAACCAGTGGTAATCCTCTGGCGCACGTGATTTTGCGCGGTGCAGTCAATGAATTAGGGAAAAACCAGCCCAACTATTACTATGATAACTTGGTGGATACCATCAACCAATATGAGAAGATGGGCTTGCAAAACCCCTTCATCATCATCGATACCAACCATGATAATTCTGGAAAGCAGTACTTGGAGCAGATTCGGATTATCCGTCAAACCCTGATCAACAAGGCTTGGAATCCTAAGATTGACCGAGTTGTTCGTGGCTTCATGATCGAATCTTATCTGGAAGATGGGCGTCAAGATGAGCCTCAAGTCTTTGGGCAATCCATCACAGATCCTTGTTTGGGTTGGGAGAAGACAGAAGCTTTGATTCAGGAAATCTACAGAACCCTAGGAGAAAAAGATGGGCATTCATAGAAAAGGAAGTATCATTGACATCGAAGAGGTTAAGATACCCACACGGCTGACAGGAGCGGTTCTTGAGAAAAAGCTTGCTAGAGACCGTGAGCTTCAGCAAATTATAACAGGCGAGGATAATCGCCTGCTTTTGGTTATTGGCCCCTGCTCTTCAGACAATGAGCGAGCTGTTTTAGAGTATGCGCAGCGACTAGCTCAATTGCAAGAAGAGGTCAAGGACAAGATTTTTATGGTTATGCGGGTTTATACTGCTAAGCCAAGAACCAATGGTGCTGGTTATAAGGGACTGGTTCACCAGCCGGATGCTTCACAGTTACCTAACTTGATCAACGGGCTACAGGCGGTTCGTAACCTTCATTACCGAGTTATCACAGAGACCGGTCTGACAACGGCTGATGAGATGCTCTATCCAAGTAATCTAGTCTTGGTTGACGATCTGGTAAGCTACCATGCGATTGGAGCTCGTTCGGTTGAAGATCAGGAACATCGCTTTGTCGCCTCTGGGATTGATGTGCCAGTTGGCCTTAAAAATCCAACCTCAGGTAACCTCAACATCATGTTCAATGGGATTTATGCGGCACAAAATGAGCAGAATTTCTTCTTCAATGGCGCAGAAGTTGACACAGATGGCAATCCTTTGGCCCACGCTATTTTACGCGGTGCTACTAATAGCCACGGGGAAAATGAACCCAACTATTACTATGATATTTTGCTGAAAGCTATTGCCCAATACGAACAGATGGGGCTTGCAAATCCCTTTATTTTGATTGATACCAACCATGACAATTCTGGGAAAAACTATCTGGAACAGATTCGGATTGTCCGTCAAACCTTGATTAACCGTGATTGGAATCAAAAAATCAAGCAATTTGTCCGAGGCTTTATGATTGAATCTTATCTGGAAGATGGACGTCAAAACGAGCCGATTGTTTATGGACAGTCAATTACGGACCCTTGTTTGGGCTGGGAAAAGACAGAAGGCCTGATTCGTGAGATCTATGCCACTCTTCAATAAAGCGCCGATAGATTTGTGCGGAATTGGATGTTTGAACTTCTGAAATCTCTAAAGACGGCGAGTCAGCTGGGCTTGGTCCAACTGGCTCTTTTCTTTTAGGGAGCAAGTTAAACGGATTTGTTTGGACCATCTGTCTCTAAGGAACTAACTCTTTTTCGCTCACATCTTGTCAGTTTCTCTGGCCCAGACACGTTAGTCAGGCAAAAGTTGCTGGACTCAATACTAATCTTTTCAGTTGATTTTGAATGGTCAAACAAGATGCAGTGGTTGGGAGCTTGACAGGTAGTAGGAAAGAACTCCAACAAATGAAAAAGATTTCGTCTTTGCTATCTTATTTTAAGGCTCGGACTTGAAACCGTCCAATGGAGAGTTTCACTTCCGTCCTCGCACAAGTCCATTAGGTCAGTTTTGGAGCCTGTAAAGCGAACAAAACTGCCAATCAGCAGTGATTGCTTGGAACTAAAGTTTCTAAGGCGGGGGATCTTCGGAAGTTTGAAATAGAGATGACGAGTCAGTGTTAAAAAAGTCTGGGAGAGGTCGTTGCAGCCCGAACTTAGAAATACAAGAGTGAGGGAAATCGAATTCTGACCCATGACCGATTGAGCCCCAGTCTCAAGTTCCAAGAAGAAAGGAAACTGTCGATGATTAAAGGACATGGAATTGACCTTCAAAACATGGACAAAATTGCTCACGCCTATGGAAAAAATGAGCGTTTTGCGGCTAAAATTTTGACTCCCAAAGAATTGGAAGTCTTTGTAACCTTGTCAGAAAAACGGCGGATAGAGTATCTGGCAGGACGTTGGTCTGCCAAGGAAGCTTTTGCCAAGGCTTGGGGAACGGGTATTGGCCAGGTTAGTTTTCTTGACCTAGAGATTCTGAATGATGGCTCTGGCGCTCCTATTTTTACAAAGCATCCTTTTACGGGTCGCGTTTGGGTCTCGATTAGCCACTCAGACAATTTTGTCCAGGCCAGCGTGATATTGGAGGAGAAACATGATTAGTAGCAAACACCGCCCGACCATGATTCAGATCGATTTGGAAGCTATTAGAAACAATGTGAGGCAGCTTGCTGCTCAATTACCTGAAAAAACCAAGGTCTGGGCAGTGGTCAAGGCCAATGCCTACGGCCATGGAGCAGTTGCCGTAGCTAAATCTTTGGTTGATCACGTGTATGGGTTTTGCCTGTCTAATCTTGACGAGGCTATAGAATTGCGTCAGGCGGGTATTGAAGCGCAGCTTCTGGTCTTGGGAGTGGTTCCCCTTGAGGCTCTCGACTTAGCTCGCCGTTTTAAGATTCAAGTAACAGTGGGGAGCCTGGACTGGCTAAGTCAGGCTGTAAGTTTGGGAAAAGATCTTTCAGGGCTTGCCTTGCATGTTAAGGTAGATACTGGCATGGGGCGGATTGGTTTTAGGCAACTAAACGAAATCAATCAGGCTATTGCCTTGATGCAGGATCAGGGGATGATTTTTGAAGGTGTCTTTACCCATTTTGCTACAGCAGACGAGGCAGATGGATCCTATGTAGAGCAACAATTGACCAGATTTCAAGAGCTATTAAATGGTTTAATAGAGCAACCTAAGATGGTCCATGCCAGTAATTCTGCTGCGACTATTTGGCATAAGGAGACAATCTTTTCGGCGGTTCGTTTGGGCGATGCCATCTACGGGCTCAATCCTAGTGGTCGGAACTTAGAAATGCCCTATCAGCTCTGTCAAGCCCTGTCTTTGACCTCGGAATTAGTCCATGTCAAGCAGTTGGCGGCTGGCTGTTCGGTCGGTTATGGGGCTACCTACCAGGCTGCAGCTGATGAATGGATTGGAACGATTCCGATTGGCTACGCAGATGGTCTGACAAGAGACATGCAGGGGTTTTCGGTTCTTGTTGATGGACAGCGCTGTGAAGTCGTTGGCCGAGTCTCCATGGACCAAGTGACCCTTCGTCTGCCTCAGCCTTACCCCTTGGGCACTAAGGTGACCTTGATTGGTCAGAATCAGGATGAGGTTATCAGTGTTCAGGATTGGGCCGATTATCGGAAAACCATCAACTACGAGGTGGTTTGTCTCTTGAGCGATCGTATACCGCGATCCTACGACTGATTGTATTCGCAAAAAAGGAGTTCGGGATGGAGTTGACAGATCAACTGCTTACTTTGCCAGGTGTCGGGCCGAAATCGGCGGAGAAGTTTTTAAAATTAGACTTGACTACGGTTGAGGACGTTCTTCTTTACTATCCTTTCCGCTACGAGGATTTAAAGGCCAAACAGGTGCTGGAGCTCTTGGACGGTGAAAAGGCTGTGGTCGTTGGTCAAGTGGTCACGCCAGCTAACGTCCAATATTATGGCTATAAGCGCAACCGTATCAGTTTTAAGCTCAAACAGGACGAGCTTGTCATCGGAGTCAGCTTTTTTAACCAGCCCTATTTAGCAGATAAGCTGGTCTTGGGGGAGCAGGTTGCTATCTTTGGCAAGTGGGACCAGAAAAAAGCTCAGCTAACAGGAATGAAGGTCATTTCTCAAGCCCAAGATGACATGCAGCCCATTTACCATGTGGTCCAAGGTGTCACGCAGAGCAGCGTGGTTAAGCTGGTCACCAGTGCTTTTGAAGCTGGCTACCATCGCTTGTTACCAGAAAATCTCCCCCAGTTGTTGCTAGAAAAATACCGTCTTATGGACCGGCAATCAGCAGTTTTAGCCATGCATTTTCCAGTTGACCTAGCCCAATACAAGCAGGCGCTCAGGCGGATCAAATTTGAAGAACTTTTTTATTATCAGATGCAGTTGCAGGTTTTGCGGCAAAGGACCAAGTCAGTCAATTATGGACAGGCTCTTTCCTATGATGAGAACTTGTTGGAGCAGAAGATAATGGGACTTCCTTTTGCCCTAACTCAGGCTCAGTCGCGGAGTTTAAAAGAAATACTAGAAGACATGGTTTCCTCTAGTCATATGAATCGCCTTCTCCAAGGGGATGTCGGTTCTGGGAAAACGGTGGTTGCAGGACTTGCCATGTATGCTACGGTGACAGCTGGTTTTCAAGCAGCTATCATGGTTCCGACAGAAATTTTGGCAGAGCAGCATTATCAGAGTTTGACGAATCTTTTCCCAGAGTTGACCATTGCTCTCCTAACTGGGAGCATGAAAGTCGCTGACAAGCGTCAGGTTTTACAGTCTATTGCATCCGGTGAAGTGGATATGATCGTAGGCACACATGCCCTGATTCAGGAGGGGGTTGACTACCACCGCTTAGGTTTGGTGATCACGGATGAGCAGCACCGCTTTGGGGTCAATCAGCGCAAGTATTTTCGGGAAAAAGGCGTCAATCCAGATGTGTTGATGATGACGGCGACGCCGATTCCACGGACCTTAGCCATAACTGCCTTTGGGGAAATGGATGTCTCTATTATCGATCAATTGCCTGCTGGACGAAAACCGATTAAGACCCGATGGGTGAGACATGAGCAACTGCCCCAGGTGCTGACTTGGTTAGAGAAGGAATTGGCGCAAAAAGCGCAGATTTATGTCATCTCCCCTTTGATTGAAGCGTCGGAAGCCTTGGACCTAAAAAATGCCATCGCCCTGGCTGAGGAATTGGAGGCTTACTTTGAAGATAGGGCTAGGGTTGCTCTCCTCCATGGAAAGATGAAGGCCCAGGAGAAGGAGACGATCATGGAAGATTTCAAAGCCAAACAAATCGATATCTTGGTATCGACAACGGTTATCGAAGTCGGAGTCAATGTTCCCAATGCTACCATCATGCTGATCATGGATGCGGATCGCTTTGGCCTGAGCCAACTTCATCAGCTGAGGGGACGTGTCGGCCGAGGGGAAAAGCAATCTTACGCGATTTTGGTGGCCAATCCAAAGACGGAATCTGGCAAAAAACGAATGGCGATTATGACCCAAACGACAGATGGCTTTGTATTGGCCGAAGAAGATCTGAAAATGCGTGGTGCTGGGGAGATCTTTGGAACCAGACAATCAGGTATTCCCGAATTTCAAGTGGCTGACCTCGTGGAGGATTATCCTATTTTAGAAGAAGCTAGACGTGTGGCTAGCCAAATTGTTCAGGAGGATGATTGGCAGAATGATCCTAGATGGCAGTTAGTCGCTGAACATTTGGAAGATAAGGGTCAGATTGATTAAACAGAAATCCTCTTGAGAAAGAGTTAAAGAAGCATGGTGGAAGAGCGGGTTGCCGAAGGGCGTTTTTCGAGAGCAGTTCTTCCAAGTTCTTTTATGTCATTGACTTGTAATAATACCAGGGAAATATGTTAAAAAAGTGTAATATGTATTTGGTCTTGAATCTGTTAAAATGGTAGTACTGATAATTAACGGATAATTAGGAGAAGACTAGCGTGATCAAGAAGATTTTTTCCAGCTTACTCTTTAGTACAGCAACGCTCGGTGGTGTTGTAGGGCTCGTTGCTCAAACCAACCAAGACCAGTCCACTTCGGCTAGCGAAGCGACTGCTCCCTCTTTGCAAGCAACAGAAACGACCAAGGTAGTCTTATCTGCAGAACCTTTAAAGACTTCTGAGCTTCCTAAGGAAGAGGTAAAGCAAGAAGCGACTTTGTTGACTAGTCTTGTTTCTCAAGCGCCAGTGGCGGCAACAACTCCAGTAGAACCAGCAGCAGTCAAGGAAGGGTTGGTTTATGAAGAGGTACAAGCTGTTCGTACAGGATTTAAGCCAGTAGCTCCTCAAGTGATTGAAGCTCAGCCAGTGCCTCAAGTTGAAGAGAAAGAAGTGGCAGAGGTTCCAAGACTTGAAACGCTCAAGGCAGAAACTCCAGCTGTTTCAGTTTCTTCAACTCCAGTTGTTCAACCTCTAATACAGATTGTAGAGCATAAGCCTACAGAGGAGGTGACAGAGGTAAGAGTTACAGAACCTATCCAGTCACCTGCTGAGAAAACGGAATCGTCTGTAGAGAAAGTGGAGCAACCTGCTGTTACTAAGTCAGAGTCGGCTGTTGAACAGCCAGCACCAGCGCTTCCGGTAAGTCCAGAACCTGCCCCAGTTGTAGCTCCAGAAGTAACAAGCTCAGAAGAAACAGCACAGCCAGTTCAGCCTCGAGTAGAGACAAGGACAACAGAAGTTGCTTCTCCTGTTCAATCGGAAACGGTCGTTTCAACTTCTCTTGTGGCAGAACCTGTTAAACCAGTTGTAGCATCGGTAAATGAAGTTGTGGTAAATACTCCTGCTGTTGAGCTGGTTAAAGTAGAAGCTCCAGTAGTAGCACAACCAGCTACACCAGCACCAGTTGTGACACCTCTGTCTGTAGAACCTGTAGCTACGAGCTCTTCATCTACAGTCAATAATCCTTATCCTGTTGGACAATGTACTTGGGGTGTTAAGGCTTTGGCTTCGTGGGTAGGTGATCATTGGGGTAACGCTGGTGAGTGGGCTAATTCAGCTCGGGCAGCAGGTTATGCTGTTGGCACAACCCCTACGGTTGGAGCAATTGCTGTTTGGCCTAAGGATGGTGGTGGCTACGGTCACGTTGCCTTGGTAACTTCTGTTGAAACACCAGACCGTATCCAGGTATCTGAGGCTAACTATGCTGGGAACCAGTCTATCGGAAACCATCGTGGTTGGTTTAATCCAACTTCATCAACTTGGGGTGGAGAGGTTTACTACATTTATCCTAGCTTTTAAGACTTTATCTATAAGCAACCATTGTAATAAAAAGACGAATTTCCATTATTTTGGGAGTTCGTCTTTTTATAAGAAGATTGGGCAATTGATAAGGGAAGTCTGACAAATTGGTTGTGCTTTCTTTCAAAGGGGTAGAATGTCTGGAATCTACATTAATAGGGATATAGCCAACTGTAAATTATGTGGTGCCTAAAAATTTTAGTTAATAATACTATGCCTGATTTGGATTTTTCATTAGCCTTATATTTTCTTCGAAACTGACCTAGTTTTACATTTACCTCCAGAACTGTTGAAAGGCAACTAGATGTGAGCTGAGATGATTCTCCTATTTTATTAGATTAAGCATTAAGAGGTTGAAGGGAGAATCTTTTTTTGCGGGGACGATGATTTTCAGAAAATTAAAAAAGGGGGAAGATATTAGGGATGGACTTAGCGAATGAGTGATGTTATCCTTCAATATAATTTTGTAAGTCATTGCCAGTTAAGCCTGCATTTAGGGCGATTAATAGCTTCAATCGGGCTTTTGGAGCATTGAGCTCTTTGACAAAGAGAATGCCCATCTCTTGGAGTTGGACACCACCACCAGGATAAGCGTAGACTGGTTCAGCAATGCCGTTAAAGCATCTGGAGACTAAAACGACTGGAATCCCTGCATCTAGGAACTCTTTTAGAGCCTGGCAGGCTTTGGGAGGGATATTGCCAGCTCCCATGGCCTCAATCACGAGGCCAGATAGTTTGGTTTTATCAAGCATATCGAGGAGACTCTCCTCCATTCCCGCATAGATTTTAAGGATAGGAACCAGTCCTGAAATGTTAGTGAGATGAAATCGGACACGTTCTTCAGCCTGCTTAAAAAAGAGGATATGGTTTTTACTGACCAACCCCAATGGACCATGTAGGGGGCTCTGGAAGGTAGAGAGATTGGTGGTATGGGTCTTGGTGACGTATTTGGCGGCGTGGATCTCTTCGTTCATGACAACGAGGACACCCTTGTCCTGAGCTCTGAAATCCGCTGCTACTCTGAGGGCAGCCTGGTAATTGGAAATGCCGTCGCTGCCTAATTCGTTAGAAGACCGCATAGCTCCTGTCAGGACGATTGGAAGTTGTGGTATTTGCATGGTATCCAAAAAGTAGGCGGTCTCTTCTAGGGTATCGGTGCCATGAGTGATCACGATGCCATCATAGAGAGGGCTGTTATCGAGGATCAGTTGGTAGAGTTTTAGCATATGATTAGGGCTGATGTGGGGACTGGGGAGATTGAAGACCTCCAAGTTGGTGACCTCTATCTGATCAGGTTTTTCGTGAACATTTGCGATTGGATTGGTAGCAGAAGGGATAACATGTCCATCAGCGTTCTCCGACATGGAAATGGTGCCACCTGTGTGAAGGATTAGGATTTTTTTAACCATTTTTACAGCCTCTTTTCATAATCTGTGGTATAATTTATTTTAGCATAAAAACAGAAAGTTGGTAATGTTTTGAACATAAAAGCAGTGTTTTTTGATATTGATGGAACATTATTGACTGATAATCGTACGGTTTCTGCTTCGACGATTTGTGCCATTAACGAATTGAGGCAGAAAGGATACCTGGTTGGGTTAGCAACAGGACGGGGGCCTAGTTTCTCCATGCCCTACATGGCAGCCTTGAATTTGGATGTAGCGGTTTGCTACAATGGACAATACATTTTTGGCCGTAGTGGAGTTCTGGCAGAGCAGCCTTTGCCGATGGATAGCCTCCGAGACTTAATCGACTATGCCCAGCTAAAACGACGTGATCTTTCTTTTGGAACCGCGAACGATGTGGTAGGCAGTAAGTTGTTACATGTCGGGGTCAAACCGTGGGCCTACTGGCTGGCGAGTCGAATGCCTGATTTTGTAGCCCATCTCTTGATGGCTGGCTTTAATCACATTTACCGCCGAATTCGACCCAAAACCAGGGAAAAGATGCTATCTAAATTGAATCAGCCTATCTATCAGGTCATGATGCTGGCAAGTAAGAAGGAAACAGATAAGCTAGGGGGGCGATTTCCGAAGTTAAGCTTTACGCGAAGCAGTCCTTTTGCAGCTGATGTTATCAGTCGAGGCATGTCTAAAATCAAAGGAATTGGTGTAGTCGCCAAGCATTTTGGATTTGAGTTGAATCAGATCATGGCTTTTGGAGATTCTGAAAATGACCTAGAAATGTTAGCCGGTGTTGGCATCGGTGTGGCCATGGGTAATGCTAAAAAGCGTGTTAAGCAAAGAGCTTCTTACACGACCGATACCAACAATCGTTCTGGCATTGCTAAGGCTTTGAGACATTTTCGATTGGTAGAAGGAGACAAGAGTGACTGTAAGTGAGGATCGTCAATTTCAAGCTGTTCAGGATTTTCATCGTCTGATGGATGGTGAGGTTCCTGAAAGCCCTAAGGCCTTTATCTACCAAGAGTTACTGCACCGCGTGGATTTTAAATTGGAAGAACTTCTGGAAATGGTTCATGGCACAGCTGAAAGCCAAGAAGCTTTTGAAGATGGTGTGGTAGCCCTGCATCTTGCTCTGGACAAGGCTGCGCAAAAAATACGATCAAAGCAGGATAATCAGGAGACAGCACCGTCCTTGGTTAATCAGGTGGATGCGCTAGTTGACCTGCTCTATCTCACCTATGGTAGTTTTGTTCTGATGGGGGTTGACCCAGAGCCGTTTTTTGAGATTGTCCACCAGGCCAACATGGGGAAAATCTGGTCCGATGGCAAGGCGCATCATGACCCTGTCACCCATAAGGTTTTGAAGCCACCGCATTGGGAAAAAGAGTTTGCTCCAGAGCCTAAAATCAGAGCAGAATTAGAGCGACAACTGATACTCAAAGCGAATCAATCTGGCCTAGGAAAAGAAGCTGATGCTAGAACTGGGGGTCATCGAAGCGAGTCGACAAGGGCTAGCTTTGAGTATACGGCTAGGCAAAAATGATATAGTCATTAAGAATGATTTTATTTTAAAACCGCATAAAATCAGGCTTTTTGAGGGCTTGATCTTATGCGGTTTTTACTGTTCGTAACACTTTTTCTAAGGCTCTTAGAGCAAAAGGCTAAGCGTGGAGATTACCTGATTCCAGCTCTTCAAAAGAGCGATTATGCCTCTTGGGACAAATTGTCTTGGACAGCCTTGCCTTCTTCAAGCAAGGCTGCAACAATCTTACGGTCTCGTATTCTAACAGAGTCATTGATGGTTTGAGCAGATTGGACAATGGCCTGTTCCAGCTGCTGGCGTTGGGCACGGCCGTTGGTAATAGCCTGGATAATGCCTTCGTTTTGAGCGACAAGGCTCTCAGCTAACTTGGTCACAGTTTCGATAGCCATGGTCGGCCGTTGGGCAGTTGCCTCCATACGAGGAATGGCTTCCTTGCTGGTTTCAGCCAGCATTTGAAGGGCTGCGTTATTAGCGTTGATGATGGCGTCTGCGGTGACTTCTGCCTTGACAGACTGTTGCAACATACCGAGTTGGGCGATAGACAACTTCATGGTTGGAATCGTGTTGCGACGAATCATCCCGAGTTTTTGCTTCATGTCTGAGGAAACCTTGACCAGATTGCGCATCTGTGGCGTGGTTGCCCAGGCGACATAGAGTCGACTGATGTATTCAGTGCGTTGTTGCTCCAAGGAATTAACGACCTCAGTCATCCGCATCATCTGCTCGTTTTTAACCTGATAGTCAACAGAAGTAGAATCTAACAGCGCCAATTCTTGTTGGAGTTGGTCTGCTCGTTGGCTGGCTTCTCGGCCGCTGGCTTCGACAAAGGCAATAACGCCAACTAGGTTTTCAATAGAATTGGTATTTTCTTCGATCAAGAGCTCGGCAGAGATAATATTGCGTGAGAGAGTATCCTCGTTTTTAGCGACACTGGCAGCTAAACCGTCCATCCGATTCTCAATGGACTGGGCTTCAAAGTAGAAGTCTTGGAGACTGGTTTTCCCTTGTTTGAAGAGCTTTTGAAGAAGGTTGGGTTTCTTTTCTAAGTCAGCCGCTTCGCCGACGTTTTTGTACTTGGCAACGAAACCGTTCAATTCACGGTTGGTGTTGAGCAGGAGTTCATCAACTTGAGGAATCTGGATATTTTTTTGTTCCTTTAAGATATGGTTCACCGTTTTATTGACAGCCTCAACAGCTTCTTTACCGAAATCCAGAAGGCTGTTTTGGTTATCCACGAAACTGTCGACAAGAGCTGGAACCCGGCTGGAAATCGCCTCTTTTTGCTCAGGAGTCAACTTGTCAAAGAAAGAGAGGGATTCAGCCTCGCCTTGGGCTGTTTGCTGGATCAGTTCAGTTGTCTTATCTGTTGGAGCTGCAGCAGAGTTAGCGATTTTGTCGATGTCAAAATTGAAGGTTTGGGTCATAAGTTACTCCTTTTTAATTGTCATTTTGCAAGAGACGCAGGCTGATTTCAAAATTCATCATATCGTTCTCATTGATTTGGCGTAGGGTTTGTTTGAGGATTTCCTGGCCACTTTCGAGAGAAAATTTAGCCTGTTTGAGGCGATCTTCTGCCTTAAAATATTGGCTCGGGTCTTCCTTAATACGCAGGTAGCCATCCAAAACATCGTTGAAATTTCTCATATTGCTGAGGTGGATAGCGAGAAGCTCTTTCTTATTGGCCAGTTGCGTCTTTTCTAATTTTTCTACGATTTGCTCGTGGCTCTTGCTGAGCGATGTATAGGTTTCTAAAATCTCTGGGGCCACTTGCTGGATGTGGCGCATTTTAAGAAAGGTTTCATGGCTCTTATCGTCAGCTGCCTGGTAGATAATATCAGGATTATCGACAGTTTCCTTAGGCCTCAGTCTTGCAGTGACCTTGCCAGCATCTGGGAAGATATCCTCAACTAGGTTGAGGACCCCATCGGTCACGTCATTTAGGAAATTTCCTTTAGGTTTGAGGGCAGATGAGACATGGATCATGGTGATGGCATCTTGGTATTTCTGGGTGTCAAGACGGTTGCTGTGGCGCTCAACCAAGCGGTCCAGTTCTTTAGCGTCCTGGTTAATCTTTCGGTAGAGCTGAGGATATTGGCCCTGCTGGTCGCTTTGCTTTAGGTTTCTCACATAGTCCAATCCCATTTGCAGGCTGACAGTCAAACGTTCAATGCGCATCAGGTCCTTTTGAGTCTTGTAGCGCCAGGCCCCGATGCCACCTGCAACTGGTAAACCAAAGATGAGAACAGTTATCAAAAAATCAATCATAAACTACTCCCTGTTTCTAATCAAGTTCTCTTAAATTATACACTGAAAGCCTTCTATAAACAAGCGTTTAGCAAACTTCAAAGTTCCAAGAGGAGCCAGCTATGAGGTGGTTAGTGGGAGATTAGGCTTTGCTAGGAGCGGCGTTGGAATTCCTCCATTCTTTGATCTACTAATGGCAAATCAAAGAGGAAAGGCCAGGACACCCTGTCCTAGCCTTTAGCAGTGGATGGAGTTAGACCTTGTTGGGATCGCGGACAATCAGCAGGTCAACTCGAGCATTGCGCATGATGTACTCAGAAGAAGAGCCGATGAGCAAGCGCTCAAAAGAATTAAGCCCTGTAGCTCCCAAAAGGATGAGGTCCACCTGTTCACGATCAGGAATTTCCTTTGCTAGAAGTGGCCGAGGGTCACCGAGTTCTAGCACTTGTTTGACGTGCTGTAGGCCAGCCTTACGGGCACGCTCTTCATAAGCCACCAATTGCAACTTGGCCTCTTTTTCAAGATTAACGTAAACATTGGTGTCAAAGGCCGAGTAGGTGTGGAGGGAACGATTGTCGATGACATGGGTAATGATGAGTTGGGCCTGGTTTCGCAGGGCAACATGGATGGCTTTCTCAAAGGCTAATTCAGCCTCTGGAGAGCCGTCGACAGCGACCATAATGGTCTGATAGGTTTGTAGCATAATCCGTCCTCCTTATCTTAATGCTAGCAACTTGTGCTACATGGGGTGAGATTCTTTCTAACTCTATTGTAAACTATTTTAGAAAAAATGTAAAGGCTTACACTTGATCAGTTGATAATTCTCATCTTTTTTATTGTGAAAAAAAAGGAAATGCGCTACAATAAGACATACTTTAAAAGAGGAGAGTGAGGACAAGAGAGATGAAACTATATAATAAGTCATCTAAGTTAGAACATGTGGCTTACGATATCCGTGGTCCAGTGCTAGATGAAGCTAACCGTATGCGGGCCAACGGTGAGCAAATTTTGCGTCTCAATACAGGAAATCCAGCTGAATTTGGCTTTAAGGCACCGGATGAGGTCATTCAGGATTTGATTCGTAATGCCCGCTACAGCGAGGGTTACTCTAATTCCAAGGGGATTTTTTCAGCCCGTAAGGCTATCATGCAGTACTGTCAGTTGAAGCAGTTTCCTAATATAGATGTTGACGATATTTACATCGGTAATGGAGTGTCCGAGCTCATCACCATGTCCATGCATGCCCTTTTGGACAATGGAGATGAAGTTTTAGTGCCCATGCCAGACTACCCGCTTTGGACAGCCTCTGTCAGCCTGGCTGGAGGAAATGCTGTTCACTATATCTGCGATGAACAGGCAGAATGGAACCCTGATATTGATGACATTAAAAGCAAGATTACCGACCGCACCAAGGCTATCGTGATCATCAACCCCAACAACCCGACGGGTGCTCTTTACCCCAAGGAACTATTAGAAGAGATTGTTGAGCTTGCTCGCCAGCATGAGTTGATTATTTTCTCAGATGAAATTTATGATCGTATGGTGTTTGATGGGCTGGAACATACGCCGATCGCCAGCCTTGCACCAGATGTTTTTGTAGTAACTATGAACGGCCTATCCAAATCTCATCGGATTTGTGGTTTCCGAGTGGGCTGGATGGTGCTCTCGGGGCGCAAGGACCATGTCAAGGGCTATATTGAGGGCCTCAACATGATGGCCAATATGCGCCTATGCTCTAACGTCTTGGCCCAACAGGTGGTTCAAACGTCGCTCGGTGGCTATCAGTCGGTCGATGAACTCCTCAAGCCAGGCGGTCGAATTTTTGAGCAGAGAGAATTTATCACCAAAGCCATCAATGCCATTCCAGGCCTTTCTACGGTCAAACCCAAGGCGGGTCTCTATGTCTTTCCAAAGATCGACCGAGATATGTATCGGATCGACGACGATGAGCAGTTTGTGCTGAACTTCCTCAAGCAGGAGAAGGTCATGTTAGTCCATGGTCGAGGCTTTAACTGGCAAGAGCCAGATCACTTCCGAATTGTCTACCTGCCAACGGTGGAAGAGCTCGGAGATCTTCAAGAAAAACTGACCCGTCATTTAAAGCAATACAAGCGGTAAGGTATTCACAGGCAAGGCAATCTATGTTTTGTCTGTTTTTTGCATTTTAACAATAGGAATATTCTGATAATTGTTGCGATTTTACGCAATATCTGGTATAATGAGTGTAATTAAAAACAAGGTGGTTGAAATGGCAACTTTATTAGAAAAAACACGTAAGATTACAGCGATTTTGAAACGTTCAGAAGAGCAGCTCCAAGCCGATCTTCCTTACAATCCAATCGCCAATCAGTTGGCGGACATTATTGACTGTAATGCTTGTATTATCAATAGCTCAGGAGAAGTTTTGGGCTATTTCCTCAAGTATCGGACAAATAATGATCGAATTGAGGCTTTCTTTGAGCGCAAGCAATTCCCTGAAGATTATGTACGATTGGCGTCACTGATCTACGAAACAGAGGCCAATATTCCTGTGACTAACGAATTGACAGCATTTCCAAAGGATGCGCAGGACCTCTATCCTAACGGTTTGACAACCATTGTCCCTATTCATGTCTCTGGGATTCGCTTTGGTTCTCTGCTGATCTGGCGCAATGATGAGCAGTTCCACGATGAGGACTTGATTCTAATTGAAATGGCTTCGACAGTAGTGGGGCTACAATTGTTGAATTTCCAACGCGAGAAAGACGAGGAAAGTATCCGTAAACGCACGGCTGTTAACATGGCGATTAACACCCTCTCTTACTCAGAAATGAAGGCTGTTTCTGCCATTTTGCAAGAGTTAGATGGCAAAGAAGGCCAGTTGACGGCGTCTGTTATTGCAGATCGTATCGGGATTACACGGTCGGTTATTGTCAATGCCCTTCGTAAATTAGAGTCTGCCGGAGTGATTGAAAGCCGTTCGCTCGGCATGAAGGGAACTTACTTGAAGGTCTTGATTCCAGATGTTTTCGAAGAAGTGAAGAAACGGGATTATTAAAATGACTAAGAAAGCTCTGATTTCGATTGATTATACCTATGATTTTGTGGCGGAAGATGGCAAGCTAACTGCAGGAAAGCCCGCCCAAGCGATTGACGAGCGGATTGCAGAGGTCACGCAGGAAGCCTATGAGCGAGGAGACTATATCTTCTTTGCTATTGATAGCCATGAGGAAGACGATGTTTTTCATCCTGAAACCAGGCTGTTTCCTCCTCACAATATCAAAGGAACTTCTGGTAGGGACCTCTATGGCCAATTGGCTGAGGTTTACGAAGCCATCAAGGAGGATACCCGTGTTTTCTGGTTTGACAAGCGGCATTATTCGGCCTTTTCGGGGACAGACTTGGATATCCGTCTGCGAGAACGTGAGGTCAAAACAGTCGTCTTAACAGGAGTTTTATCGGATATCTGTGTGCTGCACACGGCCATTGATGCTTATAATCTAGGGTATCAGATTGAAATCGTGGCCTCAGCAGTTGCCAGTCTAACAGAGGAAAATCATCAATTTGCTCTCAACCATTTTAAAAATGTGCTTGGAGCAACTATCGTAGAATAAGTAGAATAATTAGAAAGAGCAGTGATTTAAAAAGTTTGAGGATCCTGCTTTTTTGCTTAAATTTTCTAATCTATGGATTTATATGAGGATTTTAAATGAAGAAAAAAATCGGTTATCTGCTCGTCTATCTGCCATTGCTGATGTGGCTATTATTTCCATTTGGAGGATACCTCCTAATTGATTTAGTCATAAAATTGCTCCTTTCGGGAGGAATGATGTCTGGCCTGGTGGTATGGGTTTACCTGGCCTATGCTTGTGGCATACTTTACCTCTTAGGATTTATTGGGAATTTGACTAGGGCAATCGGTCGACTGAGGGCAGCAGATACTAAGTGGCAGGGTTTGAGTAGTCTCCTTTATCTGATAGTGACTATAATAGCAGCTATTTATGGCATTATGAATTCTTCGCTTATTTTGATGGGAATTTTTCTAATCAAAGAAAACTTTCCCTTTGCCCTGCTAATTGCAAGTTTTCCCATTTTGGACTATTTTTCAAGTCTTTCCGAGGAAGAGTTTACCATTCCTTTTTTGCAATCTCAGAAAAAAATCAACCTGAAACTAGCGCTTCTTGTTTGGGTTGGCCTACTGATAGCGGCTATAGGGCTTCCTCAAATCCACCGAGAGTTTGTTTCTTATCAGAAGAACAGGGGAATTGAAGAAAGTTTACAGTCCTTATATCAATCCTACGGCTATGACTATGAAGTAGCTGTGCAGTCTAAAGAGGAAGGACACGCAAGGGTTGTTTTAAGCGATCAAGGAGTTGACCTCCCTGTCAGGATTCAGTTTGAAGAGGATCGAGTTAGTCGCAAAGTGGAGGTTTTAGGGACAAGTTTTATTGATGTTCGTCAAGGCTTGAACACTTTATTGGAAGAAAAGAGCAAAGAAATAGAAGCTCAGGAGACCCTAAAGATCTATCAGTCCTTGGTAGAGACCTTGGCTGATGACTTGCCTGAGGAAGAACAGCCAGCCGAGCTTGAGATCACTTTTCGGACGCCTGAGGATTATCAATTGCCAGAAGAATTGGTCCGATTGGCGCAGAAAAATAATAAATCAGATAAGGCTGTCTTGAAGGCTTATGAGGGCTATTATGGGATTGATGTCGAGACCTACATGGCCTATGGTCTCTTAATGCCAGCTATTTCCTTAAAAAACTCTTCTGACTATAGTACGGGTTACGGCCTTTTGGAGAATGGAGATTTGTCGAGTTTACCAGACGGCTCTTATCTCCTCAATGATCAGCTCTATGTTGTCCAAGATGGGCAAATCATAGCTAATCAGAGTATGCCGATTTCCCCAAAAGGCTTAGACAAAGATGAATCTAACACGCACTACTATTCCTTGGAAGAAATCGAAGTGGCGCATGATTCAGACGGAGGAAGATTGACTGGCAAAGATACACTGTCCGAGGAGGAAATTATCACGGCTATAGAATCTTTCTATAATCAACTGGGTCAAAAAGTGACGGCTACAGTAGTCGCCTATCTCGAAGGTACTCAGACAGTGCTCGCTTACCTGGAGCAGGGGAAGATTAGAATTCCAGTTAGGCTAGGATTTGAAAATGGACAAGTCATTTCCACAACCTACGAAGGAGATGACTCGCTTTATGAGCATAGCATAATCTTGAGGCATTTTGCAGAAAGTTCAGAGGCCCAAAGACTGAGAAACCACTACAAGGAATTAGTCAAGCAAGCCATTGCAAAGACTGACCACAAGGCTCATTTGGCCGTGATGGATACTGGGACTATCTACAGCTCCTATACCGGTTACCGTTTTTGGGACCTATCTGAAGCGATTCTTTCTGAAAAAGCCTCTCATAGGCAATCGTCGGATCCTGTTCAGTCGGCTTTCTATGGCTTGGGTGGCCTATCAGTGGAAGATTTAATAAAATCAGGGGCCTTAGTGGTGACGGTTGATTTAATGACTATCTCTGACGATTTTTACTATGGCTGGGCTGAGTATCAAGCGGCTGAATCGGAAATCTTTGAGAACTTGGATACGAGTCAGCTGTCAGATGGTCTCTATCTATTAGGTGGCCGAGCTTTTCAAATTAAGGGAGGTCAGGTATTAAACCAAACCACCTCCAGTCCCGTAGATAGAAGTTTAATTGATTTGCCTGCTACGTCTAATTTTGATTATCTTATTCAGGAGGAATGGGAAGAACCTTCGCTGCTATTTGATGAATTGATTAAGGAGGTGGAAGAATAGGTATCAAATCTTCTGAACGGGCAGGCCAGTCGCTTTGAGAAAGAGAGGGATCTAGCTTGTAGGGTAACTTTTGTTTCCTAGACGAAGCTGTGTTCTCTCTTTCAGGCAAGGATTACAAGTCACTTTGAAATCTTCAAGTTATTTGTAAAAGCCTTAGATCAACGCTTTTTATGACGTTTTTCTAAGGCTTTTATGGATGTGGTGTCCTGCTGTTATCAGTTTTTTGGCGCAAGGTTCGCAAGTATCAGGGCTTTAGTTTTTAATAAAGTCTATGAAGTTAAAGAGGTGGTCTAAAATAAGTCTTCTTGCCCATAGTGTTTTTTCTCCATCATCCGCAGTGAGATTTCAAAATCGCCAAGCTCAGCTTCATTTAATTTTTTCAAGGTAGTGTCAAGGTCTGTGTCAAATTGTTCTAGGGCAGCCTTGGCTTTGGCTAGTCGTGCTTCGGCCTGATTGTAATTCTTTGGAGCTTTTTTGATTTTGAGATAGCCATGGAGAATATCGTAGAACTGTTTCATGTTGATCTCGTGGATGGCTCTCAATTCAGCCTGATTATCAGAGTCCTGAAGTTTGGACAGGATTTCTAAGTGATCCCGCTGGATGTTTTGGTAGGTGACGGTTATTTCGGGAGCGATATTTAAAATATCATGGGCTACAGAATCTGCTGTATCAGCAAGAGTTGAAAGATTGAGAGACTGCAGATTTTCCTCAATCTTTTTTTGTTCATGACTTAGACTTTGGCTAATCCGGTGGTAGATATCCTGGTCCATCTGGTTTTTTAGGCTGTTGGTTTTTTCGAGAATTTGGCGAATTTGGGGCAGGACTTGATAGGATAAGATGCCGTATGAAATGTATTCCTTTTGATCAATGAGATGTTCAAGGGTCTTGATTTGCTGATCACAGCGGAAAAGATCCTCTTTTAACTCTTGCAATTGCTGCATGTTGTTGGGCTGGAACAGAGAAGTAATGTATTTCCCCAAAGACAAGGCGCCCAAACTTCCTGCTGCAACAAGTCCTATGGCAAGGAGGTGCTGGGGGAAGATAAGAGCACTGATGATACTCGCGATAGAAAGGCTTCCAAAAGCTAGAGCACTAGGGGATGGATTGGTCTTTTTAGGAACTAGATACAACTGGTTTGAGCTTTTGGTCTTGGAATCTTTGGAAGCCATAACATATCCTTTCGACATTTAGAACTTATCCCATTTTATCATATAGTTTCTATGTGAAGCAATCAGAATGAAGTATGATATACTATTGTGAGAAAGGAAAGATGGCAATGGTAGAAAAGAAACGCAATTTAGAGACGCTGGCAAGTGATTTGCAACAAGACCAGTTAAACCGTGAGGTCAAGATGCAAAAGACAAACTATTCTCGCTGGATTATTATGGTGATTAGCCTGTTGGGGGTTCTTCTGATTGGTTTGGGTGTACGTGCCTATCGTAATCGAGACTTGAGCGAATTAGAATTACAAACTTATATAGATGGTTTAGTAGCATCTGAATCCGACTATTCCTTTGATTGGAGCCTGGAAGAGGTTAAGGCCTTAGAATTTTCTACCAAGGATGATCGGAAAGGAAGCAGTTTGAAGGATGTTTTGTCAACTCATGGAAAGCCGTCAAGCGCAGAGTTGATTGCTGGAAAAGAAGATATAGATGCCTTTCAGATCAGCTACCTCTCCAACAAATATGACTACAGTATTCCTTACCGAAAAGTGACTCTCTTGTTTAAGAAAGTAGATGGTGTGTTTCGTCTGTATAGCAGGGAGGCAGAAGGAGAATTCAGCGATTCACCTTTCGTTGCTCAGTGGCATACGACTTTTGATTGGAGTCAAGATGATTTTGACGCCTTGAGGCCAACAAATTATCTTGACCCTCAGTCGGAAGGAACGTCTTATCAAGAAGTTATTGACCAACATGATCTTCCAAACTCTGTGGCTTATAGTTTACTGGATGATACGGAACACGTATATGCATTTTATTACCGTATAGGAGTCAAGGAGTGGAGAAAAGAGGATCACGTCAGTCTACTTTTTCTTGGCCATGATGGCAAGGAACCACATTTAGTCTCTGTGGATGGGATGATAGGAGGAGAAGAGGGTGAAAAAAGCACCGAATAAGAGAAGGGAAAATGAGCTTGAAGACCTTGTCCAAGAACTGGATCGCTTTCTCTTTTTCAAGAAAATCAGCAGAATCTTAAGGCCTTATCGCTTCGTCTTAGTTATGTTGACCGTTTTATTGCTAGTGACAGTTGGTTACTTGGCTTGGGAGCGTTATCAGAAGCGGCCACTGACACCAGAGGAAACCGAGGCTTATGCTCAGTCTTTGATCGCTCAATCGGCTCAAGAGTATGACTACTTATGGACAGCGGAAAATCTAGAAACGATCAAGGCAGATGAGCTTGGTCATGAGGGGACAAAATTGACAGACATTTTGAAAACTTATGGTAAGCCTTCAGATATGCAGATCAATGAGGGAGATCCGACCTCTTTTTTCATTATCTACCAGAAATATGCCTTTGATAAGACGGCCCACTCTGTGGTCGCAAAAGAAGAAGGGGAGACTATGCAAGATGTCGCTTTGGGGATAAAGCGGATTGATGGGGCCTATCGTGTTTTTGCCTATTTTGGACGTTTCATAGCGGAAGATTATCCACTTAAGAAGGGGGAGAATCCAGACTTAAAAGGAAGAGCTAACGAGATTGCTGCTCTGGAAGTTGCAGACTTTTTAGAAGAGAAAGCAGGGGTCTTGCCTGAGGAGGTGATCGCTGAGTTTGGCCCGCCGACTTATTCTTATATTTCTATGGATTCCATACTACCGAAAAGCTTAGGGCTGAACTATCATATGCCGGATTCGGATACGATTTACCATCTGTCTTTTGAGGAAGGTATGTCTGGAGAGTATAGGTTGCACAACATCTTTATTTGGACTGAAGATCAGCTAAAGGACTGACTACTATGGCATTCAACACGGAATGGCTTCATTTGAAGTTCAAAAAATAGACTGAAATATGATATAATAGATAGAATTCTGTAAATGCGCAAGGAGAAGGTATGAAAATCTCAGAAGAAGAAGTACGCCATGTAGCCAAGCTTTCTAAGCTGGCCTTTAGCGATGAAGAAACGACAGCTTTCGCGACAACCTTGACCAAGATTGTGGACATGGTGGAGTTGCTGAATGAGGTGGACACGGCAGGTATTCCTGTTACCACAACCATGGCGGACCGGAAGACGGTTGTCCGTGAAGATGTGACGGAAAAAGGACCAGACCGTGATCTGTTGTTTAAAAATGTACCTGAAAAAGAAAACAACTTTATCAAAGTACCAGCCATCTTAGAGGAAGGAGGAGATGCTTAATGAACTTGAACAAGAAGACCATTGATGAATTGCATGAACTTTTGGTCAAAAAAGAGATTTCAGCTGTGGAGCTGACCAAGGCGACCTTGGAAGACATTCATGCGCGCGAAGAGGCGGTTGGCTCCTTTATCACCGTAGCTGATGAGCTGGCCCTTTCCCAAGCTGAGAAGATTGATGCAGCTGGGATTGATGCAGACAATGTCCTGTCAGGGATTCCGCTTGCGGTCAAGGACAATATCTCGACCAAGGGGATCTTGACGACTGCAGCTTCTAAAATGCTTTACAACTACGAGCCGATTTTTGACGCGACAGCGGTAACCAATGCCTATGACAGCGGTATGATTGTCATTGGTAAGACCAATATGGATGAGTTTGCCATGGGGGGCTCGACCGAGACATCTTACTTCAAAAAGACTAAGAATGCTTGGGATCAGACCAAGGTTCCAGGTGGCTCATCTGGAGGTTCTGCGACAGCGGTTGCTTCTGGTCAAGTTCGTCTGTCTTTAGGGTCTGATACGGGTGGATCCATCCGTCAGCCAGCAGCCTTTAATGGGATTGTGGGATTAAAACCGACTTATGGAGCGATTTCACGTTATGGTCTCTTTGCCTTTGGTTCATCACTGGATCAGATTGGGCCATTTTCACAGACGGTTAAGGAAAACGCTCAGTTGCTCAATGTCCTAGCGAGTAGCGATACGAAGGATGCGACCTCTGCGCCTATCCAGATTGCCGACTACACCAGCAAGATTGGCCAAGACATCAAGGGGCTTAAGATTGCCTTGCCAAAAGAATACTTGGGTGAGGGGATCGAACCAGCTATTAAGGACAATATCCTGGCAGCTACCAAGCAGTTTGAAAACTTGGGTGCGGCTGTAGAGGAGGTCAGCCTGCCTCACAGTAAGTATGGGGTAGCGGTCTACTATATCATCGCTTCTGCAGAAGCATCCTCTAACTTGCAACGCTTTGACGGGATTCGCTATGGTTTCCGTGCAGAAGATGCTACATCTCTAGAAGATATTTATGTCAAGACCCGTAGCCAAGGCTTCGGTGAGGAAGTGAAACGCCGGATCATGCTAGGCTCCTTTGCCCTTTCTTCTGGCTATTACGATGCCTACTTCAAGAAGGCTGGTCAAGTGCGGACCTTAATCATTGAAGACTTCAATAAGGTGTTTGCGGATTATGACTTGATTTTAGGGCCTACGACACCGACGGTAGCCTATGATTTGGGCAGCCAAAGCCAGGATCCTGTGGCCATGTACCTAGCAGATCTCTTGACCATTCCAGTTAACTTGGCGGGCTTGCCGGGCATTTCCATCCCGTCAGGCTTTGTGGATGGCTTGCCAGTAGGGCTTCAGCTGATTGGTCCAAAATATTCTGAAGAGACCATCTACCAAGCAGCCGCAGCCTTTGAAGCGGTGACCGATTACCACAAGCAACAGCCCGTGATTTTTGGAGGTGATAAGTAATGAATTTTGAAACCATTATCGGACTAGAAGTCCACGTGGAATTGAATACCAACTCCAAAATCTTCTCGCCTTCTTCGGCCCATTTTGGAGAAGATGCGAATAGCAACACCAATGTGATTGACTGGTCTTTCCCGGGTGTTTTGCCTGTGATGAACAAGGGGGTTATCGACGCTGGGATCAAGGCTGCGCTGGCCCTCAACATGGACATTCACCAGCACATGCACTTTGACCGCAAGAACTATTTCTACCCTGACAACCCCAAGGCCTATCAGATTTCTCAATTTGATGAGCCCATTGGCTACAATGGTTGGATTGAGATTGCCCTAGAAGATGGTACGACCAAGAAAATCCGTATAGAGCGGGCTCATTTGGAAGAAGATGCTGGGAAAAACACCCACGGGACAGACGGTTATTCTTACGTGGACCTCAACCGTCAGGGTGTGCCGCTGATTGAGATTGTGTCAGAAGCAGATATGCGCTCTCCAGAAGAGGCCTATGCTTACCTGACAGCCCTCAAGGAAATCATCCAGTACACAGGAATTTCCGATGTCAAGATGGAAGAGGGTTCTATGCGGGTCGATGCCAACATTTCCTTACGTCCGTACGGTCAGGAGAAGTTTGGGACCAAAACCGAGCTCAAAAACCTCAACTCCTTCTCCAATGTCCGCAAAGGTCTGGAGTTTGAAGTAGCTCGTCAGGCCAAGATCCTGCGCAGTGGAGGTCAAATCCGTCAGGAAACCCGCCGCTATGATGAAGCGACAAAGGGCACCATTCTGATGCGGGTCAAAGAGGGAGCGGCGGACTACCGCTACTTCCCAGAGCCAGACCTGCCCCTTTATGAGATCTCAGACGAGTGGATTGCGGAGATGCGGGCTAGCTTGCCGGCCTTTCCAGCAGAGCGCCGTGCTCGCTATATGGCGGACTTGGGCTTGTCAGCCTACGATGCTGGTCAGTTGACCGCCACTAAAGCAACATCTGATTTCTTCGAGCAGGCCGTGGCCATCGGCGGCGATGCCAAGCAGGTCTCCAACTGGCTTCAAGGCGAAGTAGCGCAGTACCTCAATGCTGAGCAAACGGTCCTTGAAAAGATTGCCTTGACTCCAGAAAATCTGGTCGAGATGATTGCCTTGATTGCAGATGGGACCATTTCCTCTAAGATTGCCAAGAAGGTCTTTGTTCACCTGGCTAAGAATGGCGGCTCAGCTAAGGAACATGTGGAAAAAGCAGGTTTAGTGCAGGTTTCAGACCCAGCGGTTCTGATTCCCATTATCCACCAAGTCTTTGAAGATAACGAAGCAGCTGTTGCGGATTTTAAGTCTGGCAAACGCAATGCAGACAAGGCCTTCACAGGCTTCCTGATGAAGGCTACAAAAGGTCAAGCCAACCCACAAGTGGCCCAACAACTCCTAGCCCAAGAATTGCAGAAATTGTTGGATTAAGAGCTCTGCAACAGTTCATTCTATAGAGATTCTATGAGATAAAACTCAGAAGCTAGGGAAGTTTCCTGCTTTTGAGTTTTTTGTAACGGATTTGAGGTGGAGAGATTGGGCCTATTATGAAAAGAGGCAGTATGTGGTCAACTGGTAGTGGGAAGGAACTGATTTCCTTGGAATAGCTTGAGGTGAGTAACTTACTGTCGCTGATTGGCTTTCTAAATAGGAGAGCAGCAGGTTTAGAGTCCTTGGATTTTAGATATACCTAGGGATGTGAAAGTTCGGATATTAGCCAGTGAGTATATGCTTATTCGGTTTTTTTCACAAATTTTATTTTAAAAATGGTATAATAGAGATAGTTTTTTACGAGGAGGATTACGATGAAAAAACTAGCATTATTACTCTGGTTGCCCCTCACCTTTTTGTTGGTGGCTTGTGGAAAAAGTCCTAAGGACGAATTTATTTCGCGTCTTGAAAACCAATACACGGATAAGCCTGTTGCCTATGAAATGACCATCAAATTGGATGATGTAACTTCTAGCGGGGTTAATCCGATGGCCTCTTTCATCGGTAAGGAAATCAAAGCTACGATAAGTCAAGATTTGTCAGAGAAAATAGTCAGTCTTCATGCAGATTTGTCAGATGTTAATCCAACTTTATCTGATTTTGAAATGGTTTATATTGGTGACAAGGCCTATATGACGGTAGAGCCTATGTTAGGGATGTATGGTGTGACCTCTAGCGATTTGGCTGGAAAATACATGGATGTAGCAGATGCACAAGGTTCTCCCCTGCCTGATCTTGGTGAATTAACACCTGCCAACAAGGAAAATGTTGCCTTCTTTAAAGAGATTGACAGCAAAAACTTTACCAAGTCTGGAGACAAGGTTAGCCTAAGTTTGACCCTAGAAGAGTTAATGGCATTTACCCAAAAAGTTTTGGAGACTGGCGATGAAGAGACCAAGGAACTTGCTCAGCAATACAAGGCTCAGATGGAAACTGCCCAGGGTGCCTTTACGAAGGATTCTAAGTTCGTCATGACGGTTGACAAAAAGAATAATGCCGAAGCTGTTTTAACCATGAAATCAGCTGAAAATAAAGAAGATGGCATGACCATCAAGATGGCTATCAACAAGATTGATTATAAGGCACCTAAGGTTCCGGCTGAAAAAGATATCATCTCTCAAGAGGAACTGCAACAAAGTCTTATGGCTAGCAGCGGAGCAGATACTACTGTAGATTACCAGATGAGTGATGAAGAGTTTCAAGAATTTTATACTATGCTAGAGACAGAAGTTTCTAATCATACCAAAGCGGAGCTACAAGAACTGATCGATGCTTTATCACCGTCCTTGACTGCCGAACAAGTCAAAAAATTAGAAGGATTGCTATCTAAGACCAAGGACGCTGCTTAATTAATGTACAAGAGGTTGGCTTATAAGGCCAGCCTTTTTTCCTGCTTTTCGAGTCCTGCAAGGTTCTATTTCAAAACCGTTTTGAAAAGGGCTTATACTCAAAGAAAATCAATCTAGCCTAGGAAAGGAAGCTGATGATAGAACTGGAGTTCATCGAAGCCAGTTGACAACGACTATCTTTGATCTTCAAAGAGTATTAGCCTGCTTTATCAGGACATTCATCAAGTAGGTGGTAAGTAGCTAAAGGATGAAGAAGGCTAAACAGCATTAGCTGATAGGAAATGGAGACAAGAGTGCAATTTTTAGATTGATTAAAACTTCACATTCACAAGACCATATGCTATACTATTAATATATCAATTGTCTGAGGAGGACTTATGGAGAAAACAAGGTGGGATAACTGGTCAGCGGCTATTGCTTATATGATCTTATTTGCGAGTGATTTTATCGTCAATACGATGGTCTGGACGGCCCATCCTGTGGTAACAGCGATTCTGTCGATAGTCCTCTTGCTGATCTGTTTATACGTAGCTTTCCGATTGGAGTTATTTCAAGCTTGGGGGAAATTTTGGACTTGGCGAACACTTAGGAGGCTGGGCTTAGGGATGTTGCTCATTTATTTGACGCAAATTCTGGGAAACCTGCTGATGATTTGGCAATATGGCCAACTCGTTGAACCTCAGAACCAGCAGAATATCATAGACGCCCAGATGCCTATGTATTTACTCTTTATTCTCGTGGTGTGCCAAGGGCCAGTTCTTGAAGAAGTCACCATGCGGGGGATCCTCATGGGGAGGTTACTGAAGCATCGGCCGATCTTAGCAATAGTTCTCAGTAGCGTAGTTTTTGGCTTCCTTCATGGACCGACTGATTTGGCCTCCTGGGCTCTCTATGGGGGAATGGGCCTGGTCTTTGCTTACTTATATCATCGGACCAAACAATTAGAGGTTGTTATTCTCCTGCATGCTTGCAATAACTGTATTGCGTTTCTCCGTATGTCTGGTATTTTTTAGTGATTATAAAAATATAAAAAGCACTGAATCCTTTCTAGGTTCAATGCTTTTAAAGTGGTTTATTTTTGGTCAATCATTTCTGTATGTCAACTTGGATTTGACAGGGATAAAATACCTCAGGCTGCCTTAGGAAGTATCCGGTGATTGGAAACTAGTGGTTTTCCTTATTGGTCTATCCGTTTACCTTTCGTTCAAAAGCATCTTCGGAAATACCTTGGTCTAGGATCAACTTGGCCCACTCTTTTGCAGAATGGAGGCTGTGGTCCTTGTAATTGCCACAAGACTCGATGGTTGTCCCAGGCACGTCTTCCCAGGTGATTGATTCAGCAATTTCACGCAAGCTTTCTGTGATGACTTGGGCAACTTGGCTAGCGGTCGGCTGTCCCCAAACAATCATGTGAAAGCCTGTCCGACACCCAAAAGGTGAGCAGTCGATCATTCCGTCCATACGCGTACGGATCAATTTTGCCAATAAATGCTCAATCGTGTGAAGACCAGCGGTATCCATGGCATTATGGTTGGGCTGGATCAAGCGGATATCAAAGTTGGTGATCACATCGCCCTTAGGGCCGTATTCTTCAGAGATTAAGCGGACATAGGGGGCCTTAACGATTGTATGATCCAATTCAAAACTTTCAACGACAACTTCTTTGGTCATGGGGAACTCCTTTTAAAATAGTTTGGAAATTCTTAAACAGTCACCTTATCGAAAGATTCCAGCCTTCTTTTAAGAATGTTACTCTAGCGCTAAAAATAACTTATTTTAGGAATTTCTCTTTTCAAATATTATATCATAGCTTGGTGATTTTAGATTGTCCATTTGTTTAATTTATGGTAAAATAATAGAGAATTTGTCCAAAAAATTCGTAAAAAATTGTAAAAGAGGTAAAGACATGCCATCATTGATGATTATGCTTGTCTTTGCGCTCCTAGGTTTAGCCATTGGTAGCCTGTTGATTTCTTTGAAAATGAAAGCTTCAAAGGAAGCGGCAGAGCTAGCCCTTCTCAATGCTGAGCAAGAGGCGACTAATCTTCGCACCCAGGCAGAACGGCAAGCAGAGGAACTTGTCCAGACTGCCAAGCGAGAATCCAGTGCGTTGAAAAAAGAAGTCCAGCTTGAAGCAAAAGAAGAAGCGAGAAAGTATCGAGAGGATATCGAGAAAGAATTTAAATCTGAAAGACAGGAATTGAAACAAATTGAGGCTCGTTTGGCAGAACGTGCTTCAAATCTTGATCGTAAAGATGATAATTTAAGCAATAAAGAGAAAACACTCGAGAAAAAAGAGCAAAGTCTCGCTGATAAAACTAAACACATTGATGAGCGCGAAGCAAAGCTGACAGAGTTAGAAGCTCAAAAGACAGCAGAGTTAGAAAGAGTCGCTCAGATGAGCCAGGTGGAGGCGCGTGAGATCATTTTGACTGATACGCGTCAGGGCTTGGAACATGAAATTGCTGGTCTGATTAAGGTTGCCGAAGCGGAAGCTAAGGAAAAATCAGACAAGGTGGCCAAGGATCTCCTGGTTCAGGCCATGCAGCGGATTTCTGGGGATTATGTGACTGAGCAGACGGTGACCTCGCTCCATCTGCCAGACGAAAACATGAAGGGACGGATTATCGGGCGTGAGGGCCGTAACATCAGGACCTTTGAAAGTTTGACAGGGATTGATGTCATCATTGACGATACTCCTGAGACAGTTGTCTTGTCAGGGTTTGACCCGATTAGACGGGAAATTGCCCGTATGACCATGGAAACCCTCCTCCAGGATGGGCGTATCCATCCAGCTCGGATCGAAGAGTTGGTAGAGAAGAAGCGCCTTGAGATGGATCAGCGGATCCGTGAGTACGGTGAAGAGGCCGCCTACGAAATTGGGGCACCTAACCTCCATCCTGATCTGATGAAAATCATGGGACGTTTGCATTTCCGTTCGTCCTATGGGCAAAATGTCCTAAGACACTCTATCGAGGTTGGTAAACTGGCAGGAGTGATCGCAGGAGAGCTGGGCGAGAATGTTGCCTTGGCTCGCAGGGCTGGTTTCCTACATGATGTCGGCAAGGCCCTTGACCGCGAGGTTGAAGGCAGTCACGTCGAAATCGGTATGGAGCTTGCTAGAAAGTATAAAGAAAACCCTGTTGTGGTTAACACGATTGCCAGCCACCACGGAGATGTGGAAGCTGAATCAGTCATTGCTGTCATTGTTGCGGCAGCAGATGCTCTCAGCGCTGCTCGTCCAGGTGCACGGAGCGAATCGATGGAAAACTACATCAAGCGTCTTCAAGAGCTGGAAGAGATTGCAACGAGCTTTGATGGCATCCACCAAGCTTATGCCCTTCAAGCAGGCCGTGAGATTCGTGTGGTGGTCAAGCCTAACATTGTTAAGGATGACAAGATCACTATTCTAGCGCATGATATTCGCCAGAAAATCGAGAAAAACCTGGATTATCCAGGGAATATCAAGGTTACTGTGATTCGGGAAACCCGTGCGGTTGACTATGCCAAGTAGATAGACTCTAGCCAAGAAAAAGCACTTGAAATCAGGTGCTTTTTCTGTTAAACTAGTAGGAAAGCAATTGAGGAGTTGACATGAAAGAGCGAGGCTTGCTGATTGTCTTTTCAGGACCATCTGGTGTTGGAAAAGGAACGGTTAGAAAAGAGATTTTTGAACATCGGGATAATAAATTTAAGTATTCTGTCTCCATGACAACACGGCCTCAACGCCCGGGTGAGGTCGATGGCATAGATTATCATTTCCGCACGCGCGAGGAATTTGAAGACTTAATTCGTCAAGGCCAGATGCTGGAGTACGCAGAGTATGTCGGCAATTACTATGGGACACCGCTCAATTATGTTAATGAAACACTTGATCAAGGGATTGATGTTTTCTTAGAAATTGAGGTTCAAGGGGCTTTGCAGGTCAAATCCAAGGTACCAGATGGGGTCTTTATCTTCTTGACGCCACCTGACTTAGAGGAGTTGCAAGATCGTTTAGTAGGACGCGGGACAGATTCGCAAGAGATCATTGCCCAGCGAATTGCCAGAGCCAAGGAAGAAATTGCCCTCATGCGCGAATATGACTATGCTGTGGTCAATGATGAAGTCCCCTTAGCTGCAGAGCGGGTCCGGCGCATCATTGAGGCGGAACATTTCCGTGTCGAGAGAGTGATCGGCCGCTATGCTGAGATGGCATGCGCAGAAGTTCCAGCTAAATAAAAATAGAAACGAGATAAACCATTATGATGTTAAAACCGTCTATTGATACCTTGTTGGACAAGGTTCCATCAAAGTATTCCTTAGTCATTTTAGAAGCGAAACGCGCCCACGAATTAGAAGCGGGTGCAGCACCGACTCAGGATTTTAAATCAGTGAAATCTACCCTTCGTGCCTTAGAAGAAATCGAATCGGGTAATGTGGTGATTCATCCTGATCCAGAGGCAAAACGTGAGGCTGTTCGTCGCCATGCAGAATTGGAGCGTCTCCGCAAGGAAGAAGAAGAACGTAAAATCAAAGAGCAAATTGCCAAGGAAAAAGAAGACGGCGAAAAGATCTAGCCAGGTCTGGTGCGTCCTTGATACACTAGTGAAGTTGAGACAAGGGCTCAACTTCTCTTTCTTTATGCTGATAGGGAAAGGAGTAAGAAATGAAAAAGATCGCTAAGGTTATTGTGGATGTGCCTCTGATGCAGACGGACCAGCCCTATTCCTATACGATTCCTGAGGCCTTAGATGGTCTGGTTTCAAGGGGAATGCGGGTCCATGTTCCTTTTGGTAAGGCCAACCGCTTGCTCCAAGGTCTGGTGGTTGACGTTGAAGAAACTCAAGAGCTTGAGGTGGAACTCAAGGAGCTTGCGGAAGTCTTGGACACCCAGCCGGTCTTGACAGAGGAATTGCTTTGGCTGGCAGATGCCATGCGTGAGACCGTCTTCTCCTATAAGATTTCAATCTTAAAAGCCATGCTTCCTAATGTCCTCAATTCGACCTATGATAAGTATTTGTTCCCCTTGGAAAGTTTGCAAGAGGCAGTGCGGCAGGAATTGTTTGGCCAGGAGGCGTCTATTCGTTTTACGGAACTTTCGGTTGAGAAACAGGCCCAGGTAATCCGTCTGGCGCAGGAAGGCCATATTCGTGTGGAGTATGTGGCAGAGGACAAGAAAAAGGTTAAAACGGAAGCTTGGTACCGAGTGAATTCTTCCTTACTGGCAAGATTTGATCCTGGCAACAGGGCTAAGAAGCGTCAAGAGCTTCAGACCTTCTTGCTAGAAAAGGCAGGCGATGGGCGTTTGGCTGATTTGAGACAGGCTTTTTCAGCACCAGTTGCCAAATTCTTCCTCGAAGCAGGTCTTCTTGAGGCTTTTGACAAGGAGATCAGTCGGAGTCAGGCTTATTTTGAGAACATTAAGCCCAGTCAACCATTGACACTCAATGCTGAACAAGCCCAGGCAGTTTCAGCCATCACAAGCCAGATGGGGCAGGAATCCCAGACCTTCTTACTTCAAGGGATTACAGGCTCTGGCAAGACAGAAGTCTATTTACAAGTGATTGAAGAAGCTCTGGCAAGAAACTTGACAGCCATTATGCTGGTTCCAGAAATTTCCTTGACGCCTCAGGTGACGGAGCGTTTTGTTAGTCGTTTTGGAGACAAGGTGGCCATTTTACATTCGGGGCTGTCCGATGGGGAAAAATATGATGAGTGGCGAAAAATTGCAGCTGGGAAGGCCCAGGTAGTGGTTGGTGCCCGCTCTGCCATCTTTGCGCCCTTAAGACATCTCGGAGTCATCATCATTGATGAGGAGCACGAGGCGACCTATAAGCAGGACAATCATCCACGCTACCATGCGCGGGAAGTTGCTTCCTTGCGGGCTCGCTACAATCAAGCTAGCCTCGTTCTAGGTTCTGCAACCCCTAGCCTGGAAAGTCGAGCCAGGGCAAGCAAACAGGTTTATAACCGTCTCGTTCTGAGCCAAAGAGCTAATCCCAAAGCCCAGATACCAGAGGTGACGGTGGTTGATTTTAGGGACCATATTGGGCAAACTGAGGCAGGGAATTTCACACCTTATCTTCTTGATAAGATTCAGGAAAAATTAGCTAGAAAAGAGCAGGTGGTTCTCCTCTTGAACCGCAGGGGCTATTCAAGTTTTGTCATGTGTCGTGATTGTGGGGCTGTGGAGGAATGCCCCAACTGCGACATTTCCCTGACCCTGCATATGGATACTCGCTTGATGCACTGCCATTATTGTGGTTTTACCAAGGAAATCCCTCAGACTTGCCCGTCCTGTCAAAGCAGGTCCATTCGTTATTATGGAACAGGAACACAAAAGGCTGTCAATGAGTTGCAGGCGCTTTTACCTGAGGCGCGTATCTTGCGGATGGATGTGGACACAACCCGTCAAAAAGGCGCCCATGAAAGACTGTTAGAGGCCTTTGGACGCCAGGAGGCAGATATTTTACTAGGGACTCAGATGATTGCCAAGGGCTTGGATTTTCCAAATGTGACCCTAGTCGGAGTCCTCAATGCAGACACGGCCCTCAACTTACCTGATTTTAGAGCTTCGGAGCGAACCTTTCAGCTCCTGACCCAGGTGGCAGGCCGAGCGGGCCGGGCTGACAAACCAGGCCAGGTGATTATTCAGACCTATAATCCAGACCATTATGCGATCCGGTTTGCCAAAGATCAGGACTACGAAGGCTTTTACCACTATGAGATGGCCATCAGGAGGCAGCTCCGTTACCCACCTTATGTGTACACGGTTGCCTTGACCCTATCGCACAAGGATGAGACCTTTGTTGCCCAACAGGCTTATCGGGTGATGGGCCTATTGAGAGAGCAGTTGTCCGATCAGGTCCAGCTCCTTGGACCGACGCCTAAACCGATTGCACGGACCCATAATTTGTACCATTACCAAATTCTAATCAAATACCGCTTCGAGGAGCATTTAACCCAAGTTCTGAATCAAATCTTGGATTTAACTCAAGAAGCCTCCAACAAAGATCTCAAACTCAGCATTGACCACGAACCGCAGAATGTCATGTGAGGGATAATAGAACGGTTTTACGCTCACTTTGACCCAACCAGTTTGCGGTACTGCCCAGGGGTGAGAGCGAGTTCTTTCTTGAATACCCTGTGAAAATGACTTTCGCTTTGATAGCCCGATTGCTGTGCGATTTCATGGATTGAAAGCTTTGACTCTAGCAACAATTGGCATGCTTTATTTAATTTGGTTTGAGCGATATGCTGCGAAACAGTCAGTCCTGTTTGTTGGCGAATATGCCTAGAGAGATGGCCTTGGCTATAATTCAAGTGCTGAGCAAGTTGTTTTAGAGTGATGGTTGAAGCCTGTTTTTTGATGAGATCCAGACAAGCTTTGGATAACAGGTCTGAGGAAGGATAGTTAGGCTTCGCTTGATCGAAGATGCTGTATAAAATAGTCATAAGATGAGCAATAGTAACGAGTGTCGGCTGATACTCGTTTTTATAATAATGAAGAATTAAGGTTTTGAGATTAAGCATAAGCTGTTCATTTGTAAGGGAAGGTTCAAGAATAAGAGGGGCTTGGAAATGTTGCTTTGAAAAATTCGAGTCCAGCTCGGTTATTTTTTGAAAGAGATCAGGATGAATCAAAAGATTGACGATAGTGGTTGGCTGAGCATCGATAGGGGCAATTAAATGGGATTCTCCGATAGGAATGAAGCAAAAGCTAGGGCTGTCTAATACATGGGTAGTTTCCTTCGTGAGATGAAGGAGACGTCCTTCTAAAACAAAGAATAATTCAATGTAATCATGATTGTGCCATTTGGTAGGATATGTCATTTTATGAGATGTGATAGCCAGTTGAGCAGTCTTTGGCAAGCGGAGGGCATCGAGAAGATCTGCAAAATAAATGTGGTTGGCTTCGTGTTGGATTTGATTAAAAGGCAGAAAGTCTTTATCAACACTTAAGTAGTTTTCAATACCTGATAAGAATGGCTGATTAATCTCAAATGAGGGCAGTTTCCAATTGTTTTTCACCATATCATTCCTCTTTCGTTTTCTGTTGATGTCATATTATCACAGTTTTTTGTCATGAGCAAGCATTGAAAGGTACGGAGATTCTTGTATACTAAAGCTACTAAAACTATTGGAGGGCATTAGGTTGCGTAATCAGAAAGAAAAATGGACTGGACGATGGATTTCAAGTGAGCACGCCAGAGTATCAGAAGAACCAGAGTTTTCACTTGAGGAAATGTTCTCTGGGCAGATTCGCCCTCAAGCTCCTGTTGAGGAGCGATTGCATCCAACTGTTTATTTTAAACGGGTATTTGAGACTCAAAAACCAATTGCTTCTGCTCGGCTTATCATGACCTGTCAAGGGATTTATCAATCCTATTTAAATGGCCAAAAGGTGACTGAGGCGATTTTTACGCCGGATTATACGGATTATAACGATTTCCTCATGTATCAAACCTATGACGTGACAGCATTGATGAGAGAGGGTCATAATGTACTGGCAGTTGAGGTGGCAGATGGCTGGTATGCAGGTCGAATCAGTGTCCAAGGCGGGAGTGCACAGTTTGGAGACCAGCTGGCTTTATTGGCTGATTTAGAGGTCACATTTGAGGATGGGTCTCGGGTCGTTATAGGGACAGACGAGCATTTTAGTGCGGGTTCTGGCAAGCATCGCTATGCGGACATTCAAATCGGTGAAAAACAGGACTTGAGGTTAGAGACAGATTGGAAAAGGTCCCTAGAGTCCTTAGAGTTAGCCGTTTTTGAAGTAGATGCAGATTATGGACGGTTAGCCCCTCAAGAAGGACCGATGGTCTATCGCCAAGAACAATTTCCTGCTCAAGCTTTTTGGAAAGAAGACGATGCGCTTATAGTTGATTTTGGACAGGTCATAGCGGGCCGTGTGAGATTAGAGGCTTTCTTGCAAGATGGTCAAGAGATTAAGCTAGAACATGCCGAAACCTTGGATGAAAATGGCAACTTCTTTCAAAATATTGTTGGGCGGAATAAGGATGCGACCGATAGCTTTATTGGGCGAGGTCGCAAGGAGGTTTTAGAACCAGATTTTACCTTCCATGGTTTTCGCTATGTTAAGGTAACTGGCTTGAAGAAAGAGAAGATAACCGCTATTAAAGCCATAGCCATTTACTCTGAAATGGAGAGAACAGGTTACTTAAAAACCAGTAATAACAAGGTTAATCAGCTCTTGTCCAATATTTTATGGAGTCAAAAAGGCAATATGCTCTCTGTTCCGACGGATTGCCCTCAAAGAGAGCGTGTTGGATGGACAGGCGATATGCAAGTATTTGCCCCGTCCTCGACCTTCTTTTTAAAAACGGAAGCATTGATCAGGAGATGGCTTAAAAGCGTTCGGAGCAATCAAAAAGCCAATGGGGAAGTGATAGATTACTCGCCTGCACCCAAAGATGCAGCAAAGAGTGTCGCTTTTACAGGGGCGTACTCTTCAGCTGGTTGGGGAGATGCGATTATTATGGTCCCCTGGACCCTCTATGAACGCTATGGCGATAAAGCGGTCTTGGAGGAGAACTATGATGCCATGGTGTGTTGGTTTGAGTTCTCTAAGAATAGTGCAGCAGGAGATAAATCTGGCGCTGCGCGCTATATCTGGGATACGAAGTTTCATTACGGGGATTGGATGTTTCCGAGCTTTATGATGGAAAATCCCAATCCTATGAAGACGGCAGAGGTGACCAAAGACCTTGTGGCAACAGCTTTCTTAGCCCATTCGGCTGAGTTATTGGCTACCATTTCGGAGCTACTGGGAAAAGATGGCTCTTCTTATCTGGCTTATTCTCAAAAAGTCAAAGAGGCGTTTACGGAGTATTTTGTCACTGCAGATGGCCTGTTGACAAAGGATTACCAAGGTTGTTATGTTTTAGCTTTAGCCTTTAATATGGTGCCCCAAAAATATCAAAAGGCGTTGATTGCTCGTTTGGTCACCTTAATCCATGAGAATGGAGATCGATTGGATACAGGATTTTTATCCGTCCCCTACCTTTTGGATGTCTTATGCACATGCGGTGAAACGGAGCTGGCGAAAACGCTCTTCTTCCAAGAAGCCTGTCCGTCTTGGTTTTATGAAGTGAATCAAGGGGCAACGACGATTTGGGAATCATGGGCAAGTATTCAGCCAGACGGTAAAGTTGGCACCTTCTCATTTAATCACTATGCTTTTGGCTGTGTTTTAGACTGGATAATCCGCGAAACGGTTGGTTTAAAACCGGTGGCACCAGGGTATCAGGCTGTTTCTGTTAGACCAAGTCTTGAAATCGTAGACGCCTTTGAAATGTCCTATCAAACACCTTTTGGTGAGATCAGGATTCAAAAAGATGGAAAACAATGGGCAGTGAAGTCGCCGGATAAGATCCAAATGATGATCGATTTGTCAGCTGTGGGAGGAGAGTTGACTGAATCAATCTAAAATCTACGAAATGAACACACAAAAGGGATTATTTAGCGATAGTGTAAACGATATCAATTGCGTAAAATAGAACCATAGAAAAAACAAAAAGGAGCTTATCCTATGGAAATCAAACAACCTCAGGAGAAGTTAGACAAAAAGTTTGCCTTCTTCCATGCAACGTCTGTTAGTGGACCAGCCATGGTAATTGCTGCTGCAATGGCATCATTCCTAAGTATTCATATGACGGACAACCTAGGAATTAGTGCTACATCTGGTGCATTGATTATGTTGATTGCAACATTATGGGATGCCATTAATGACCCTATGATGGGTGTCTTGGCTGACCGTACGAAATCTAAGTGGGGACGGTATCGTCCATACTTCTTACCTGCTCCATTGCTACTCACTTTCTTTGCGACTATGGTTTGGGTCGTACCCGATTTCTCAGCATCTGGGAAGTGGTGGTATTTCTTATTGATGTATATTGGCTATGGGATGACTGTGACGATGTACACGATGCCACAGATGGCTATTTTACCAGCCCATGTAAAAGAGGATCGTAACCGTAACTTGATTATCTCATTGGGTGCAGGTGCAACTGCGATTTCCTTTACCATTGGTTCGTCATTTGGTATGGATATCAAGGCTTGGTTTGAAGCAACTCTCGGTGTTTCAAATGGTTATATTCCATTTATGTTAATCCTTGGAGCCTTATCTTGCGTAACTTTCTGGGGCTTATTTGGGTCTGCGAAGGAAAAATATATTGAACCACTTCCTGATCGCCCACTTTCGGAAGATTTGAAACGCATTTTGAAGCATAAAGAATTAGCACCGTTTATCGTGGTTTGGGTTTTAGCTTCTCTAGGGTATGGCTTAGGTTTTGCAGCATCGGTTTATTATGTCATGTACTATTGGGCTCGTCCAGATTTGATTGGTAGATATATGGCATTTACTTCTCCAGCTGGAATCATCTCTATGATGGTGGTTATGCCGTTGGTGCTTAAATACTTGAAAACTGCTCAAAAAGCATTGGCCTTCTCAGTCTTTGCATCAGGTATTTTCTTTGTTGCCCTCTTCTTCTTTGGTAAAACAAATTTTATTCTTCTGGTTGTCCTCAGCTTTGCAGCTGCCATGTTCTCAACCATGCAAAATGCCTTGGTTAACGTTTTGGTTAATGATGCCATTGACTATATCCAATTTACAGAAGGAATCTCTGCTAATGGTGTCATCTCATCTATTAAAGGGTTTGCTCAGAAGTGTGGGAATGCTTTAACCAACTCAGGTGTTCTATTTGTCCTTGGCTTGGTAGGCTATGTCCCTAACGCTATTGGGCAGCAAAATGAAGCGACCATGTTTGCCATTAACTTCTTACGTTTTGGTGCTCCGGTTGTTATCGGTTTGATCATGCTGTTAGCGCTTCGCTTCAATCCAGTTGATAAACATCGTGAAGATATTGCGGCTATGAAGGCATTAATTCGTGACCACTCTGACGAAAATCACGAGGCATAATCTCTAAATAATAAGTCGTAGCGATTTGCAAAAAGGCTCTATATCTGTGATATGGGGCCTTCTTTGGCAATAAGTCATCACTCAATGCTCATACGAAATAAAAATCAAAATCTCAACCACGGATGGTCATCAGGGAACGCTCTGCTTAAGGAAAGCATCCAGACAAATAAACCTCTGAAAACCCATACTATTCAGATTTTGAATTCAAGTTATTAAACATACGAAATGAACACTATTTAGAGAGGAAATGACCATGGGAACGGGAAAAGAGATCTGCTCAAAAATGACGTTGGAAGAAAAAGCAGGACTGTGTTCAGGGGCTGATTTTTGGCATTTGAAAGGTTTGGAGCGTTTGGGGATCCCAAGTGTTATGGTCAGTGATGGCCCGCATGGGCTTAGGAAGCAAGATATGGTGGCTGACCATCTGGGCATTAATGACAGTATACCGGCTGTCTGTTTTCCAGCCGCCTGCTGCACAGCTGGTTCTTTCGACCGTGAATTGCTCAAACAGATGGGAAAGGTCATTGGTGAAGAATGTTTGGCAGAGGAGGTATCCGTTATATTAGGTCCTGGTATGAACATCAAACGGTCTCCTTTGTGTGGACGAAATTTTGAATATTTCTCAGAAGATCCTTATCTGACGGGAGAGTTGGCCAAGGCCTTTGTCCAAGGGGCTCAAGGATGTGGTGTTGCAACTAGTCCCAAACATTTTGCGGTTAATAATCAAGAAGCATGGCGGATGAGTATTTCAGCAGAAGTTGATGAACAAACCTTGCGAGAAATCTATCTTCCAGCTTTTGAAACGGTTGTCAAAGAGGCACAGCCCAAAACCATTATGGCATCCTATAATCGGATTAATGGTGTCTACGCCTCTGAGCATCATCGGTTATTAACGGAAATTCTGCGTGACGAATGGGGATTTGACGGTTATGTCATGTCAGACTGGGGAGCAGTAGATAGGCGTGTGGAAGCCCTGAAAGCGGGTCTTGATCTGGAAATGCCCAGCTCTAATGGGATTAATGATGCTGAGATTGTTCAGGCGGTAAAGGACGGGAGGCTTGAGGAAGCTGTTTTAGATCAGGCGGTTGAGCGGATTTTAACGGTTATTTTAGACTATACCTCTCGTTATCAAGCAGTTGTTTGGGATAAGGAAAAAGATCATGCTGAGGCGAGACGTATCGCAGAAGAATCAGCGGTTCTTCTTAAAAATGAAGGTGTCTTACCCCTTAATTCTCAACAAAAAATAGCCTTTATTGGGGAATTTGCAAAGGCCCCTCGTTTCCAAGGTGGCGGCAGTTCTCACATCAATGCCTTTAAGGTATCCAATGCTTTAGATGCTGTATCTGGGCTGGGTAATGTCCACTTCGCGCAAGGGTACCGGTTAGAAGAAGGTACCGAGGAGCAGCTTATTGCTGAGGCAGTTACTTTGGCCGCGAACAGTGACGTTGCTGTGGTATTTGCTGGTTTGCCGGAAAGTTATGAGTCTGAAGGCTATGACCGTCAACATATCGATTTGCCATCTAACCAGAACGCCTTGATTGAGGCGGTCGCTGCAGCTAATCCTAAGACGGTGGTTGTTCTCCATAATGGTTCAGTGGTAGCTATGCCGTGGGCCAATCAAGTAGCAGGCATCTTAGAAATGTATCTAGCTGGTCAAGCTATAGGAGAAGCGACGGTCAATCTGCTTTATGGGAAAGTTAACCCGAGTGGCCGTTTGGCAGAAACCTTCCCGTACCAGCTCGAAGATAACCCGTCACACCTTAATTTCCCAGGCGATGGAGACAAGGTTCAGTACAAGGAAGGTTTATTTGTCGGCTACCGCTACTACGATAAGAAAAAAATGGACGTGCAATTTCCGTTTGGGTATGGGTTGTCTTATACGACCTTTAGCTACCAGGATTTGAAAGTCAGTCATACAACCTGTCAAGATACTGATCAAGTAGAAGTGAGTGTTCGTGTAACCAATAGTGGAAATCGTGCTGGTAAAGAAGTTATCCAGCTCTATGTCAACCGTCAAGTTGATTCATCCCTTCGTCCTGTTAGAGAGTTAAAAGGGTTTGAAAAGATTGCGCTGGGACCTGGAGAATCTAAAGAAGTAACCTTCACACTAACCAAACGCAGTTTTGCGGAGTACAATACCTTATTGGAGGATTGGTATGTGCCTTCTGGAGATTATGTTATTGAAATTGGGAAGGATTCCCGCACCATCGTTTTGAGCCAAAATATTTCAGTAAAGAGTTCTCAGGTTCTCCCCTTCGTCATTCACCGCAATACCACTCTTGGAGAGTTGATGGAAAATCCTAAAACGAGAGCATGGACGGAAGGCCTAAAACGTAAAATAGATGCTTTCTTCCACCCAGATGGTGTGGATCAAGATGATGCGGTTTCTGATGATATAGGTGACAGCATCTTTAAAAACATGCCACTGAGGGGTGTGTTACCATTTGTAGAGATGACTAGTGACGAATTGGATGATGTCATTAAAGAACTGAATGAACAAATCTAAAAGGAGTAACAAATGAATCCATTAGATATTTTTGCGGCATATTCGGCTTACCAAATGAAAGAAGGCACCTGGGCTATTAACTTCATGTCAGGGAGTCAAAACATTTACCTGTTGGAGGGAGAAAGCAGTGCTTTGCTCCTTGATACAGGTTATGGTTCCGGGACCTTGCGAGCATTTGCTGAGCAGTTGACGGACAAACCCTTGATCTGTGCCAATACCCATTTTCACCCAGACCATTCAGGTGGTAACGGCGAGTTTCAGGAGGTTTTAATCCCGAGAGGACATGATTTAGATGACAAATCTGTGACTAACAATACAGGACCGTTTGACATCACAAAGCTTCCTTATCCGGACTACAGACGGGTGACTTTATCGCCAGGTGACACGATTGATCTTGGCGGGCGTATCATTGAGCTGTTAGAGGCCAAGCCAGCCCACTGCAATTCCTCACTCTTTTTCTTCGATGCCAAAGAACGTCTAATGTTCTGTGGCGATGAGATGGAGTCAGCTCAAGTCCTTTTGTTTGAAAACTCGCGAAATCCTGAAGTCGCCAAAACTTACGATGTGAAAGAACGTCTACTGAATTTTAAGGCCAATACAGAACTCTTGCTAGATTATTCAGATCGTTATGATTATCTTTTGCCAAATCATAATGGGGCACCGATTGCGAGGTCCTACTTGACGGACTATCTTAACTTGGTTGAGGGGATTTTTGAAGGCACAGTTGGCATTGAAGATAAACTTAACCATCGCTTTATCGAAATGGATCCAAGGTCAGCTCGTTTTTGCCGGATTCGGTATGGCAAAGGAAGTATCATGATTGAAAAAGCAGAAGTGCTAAAGGTTTATGGAAAAGGAAACTAGGAGGCGTTTATGACAAAAGTGAAACCACGGACCATCGTGACGACGGATGGTGAGATTGATGATATTAATTCATTTATTCGATTGTTGCTCTATACCAATGATTTGGATGTGGCGGGTATTATCCTGACCTCCTCTAAATTCCACTATAGTGGCACAGTGGATAAACCTGCTTATCGCTGGACAGGGACGACCTGGATTCCTGAGATGATTGAACGTTACGCGACGGTTTATCCTAACTTGATCAAGCATAATCCTGACTACCCAACGCCAGATCATCTCCACAGTCTTTACCATATTGGCAACATTTCAGATGTCGGTGATATGGCTGAAGAAACGGATGGGTCTAATCATATGGTTTCGGTTCTTTTGGATGATAACCCTCAACCGGTGTATATCCAGACTTGGGGTGGGACCAATACAACTGCTCGTGCCCTTAAGACGATTCAAGAGCGGTATGAAGGAACGCCAGAATGGCCAGCGATTAAAAAGAAGGTGGAAGATAAGGTTGTTCTCTACATTATTCTCAACCAAGACGAAACCTATGAGCAATACATTGCCAAGCACTGGGACTTGACCATCATCAATGACTACACCAACTTTGGTTTTTTTGCCTATGTTTGGCGTTATCTTCCTGAGAAGACTCAGACTGTTTTCCAACCGGAATGGTTCAAAAACCATATCAAGAATAAGGGGGCGCTCTTAGATCAATATGCCTTGATTGGGGACGGTCACTACCTTGAGGGGGAAGCAGAGGAGTTCCAATTCGGGACACAGGATTACCTCGATAAACACCCTGAGGTGAAGCCTTATTCCTTTATCTCAGAAGGTGATTCTCCTTCTTATTTCTATCTGTTAGCCCAAGGTTTGCGGGGATTTGAACATCCGACTTACGGTGGCTGGGGTGGTCGTTTTGATCTGCTTCATGGAAAGACCTATGGCAATAAGACAGCTGATTATAATCCTGAGACAGGTCGTTTTGAAACAGAGTACAGCATTGCTCGCTGGATTCCAGACATTCAGGCAGATTTTGCAGCAAGGGCGAACTGGTGTGTCGCAGAACGTTTTGATCAGGCGGTGCACTACCCAGAGTTTAAGGACCAGCCCCGTAATCTCACGGTTGAAGCTGGTCAAACCGTCACCTTATCCGATCCAGCCAGTGATCCGAATGGTTTCCCCTTGACCTATAAATGGTCCTGCTATTATGAGGCTTCTAGCTATTGGGACTTGAGCCAAGTCCCCCTTCAGACGGTGATGGGAAAACTAGGCCATATGGATATTCCCATTGCCCAGCATTCCGAGCCGATGCCCAGCTAGGAGACACCTTTCATCTCTTGTTAGAGGTGGCAAATCAAGCCGAAACCCCATTGAAGTCTTATCAACGTTACATTTTGACTATAGCTTAAAGAAAGTGTGAACCCATGTTAAAACTTGCACCTTATTTCCAAAATCACATGCTGCTTCAAGCAGGTGCTCCTCAGAAAGTTTGGGGAAAAGCTGCTCCGAAGGCTACTATTCACCTCTGTCTTCAAACTCACAAACGAGAAGTCCTTGCTGATGAGTTTGGGAATTGGGAGATTTTACTGCCACCTCTAGAGACCTCTTGGCAAGAGGAATTACGGGTTTGGACGACAGACTCAGACGAGATTTGCTTGCGTCTTGCTATCGGGCAACTGTGGCTAGCAGGTGGCCAGTCCAATATGGAATTCCACATGCGCTATGAAAAGCACCTTCAAGAAGAACTGTCACAGCTGGCGGATCACATTTATTTCTACGATGTGCCAGAAATGGCTTTTGCGCAGGCTGTGGAATATTTTGATTTTTCAGAAATGGGCAAATGGCGTATGGCAGATGCTCAAAATGTAGAATGGTGGTCAGCGGTTGGGTATTATTTTGCGAAACATTTATCAAGAGCCATAGACAGCCCGATTGGGGTCATCGGTTGTAACTGGGGTGGCACTAAAATCCAATCATGGATGAAACTGGAAACGATTCGAGAGCTAGATGCTGAAACTTTCGATGCCTACCAAGATTGGTTACAGACGCAAGATATGGCAGCTTACTGGGAAAAGCAACGCACTTCTCCACTAAACCATAGAGGTCTTCCTTTTGAAGATGCTTTTGGAGAATTGGTGATGCCAAGGACAGTTCAAGCAGAGGAATTTGGCGCCTTCTTGACACATGTGGGTGAGGAAATCAAAACCTATAGGAGCACATTGCAGCCCCAAGCTCTCCCTGCAAGTTTATATGAGCATATGGTTCTTCAATTAGAACCGGTTGCGATAGCGGGTATTCTTTGGTATCAGGGAGAAAGTAATGATGTAGAGGGCAAACAGTACCGCTATAAGTCTTTGTTAAAGGGGCTTATCACCGATTGGCGTGAGGTTTTTGGAGAAGAAACACCTTTTTATATCATTCAATTACCAGGTTATGAGTCTTGGCTGGAGAATAAGGCTATTCGGTATGACATCATTCGTAATTGCCAGCAGGAGGCAGTCAAGGAAACAGATTTGACCTACCTCTGTTCCATTTCTGATCTAGGCGAACGATTTGACATACACCCTAAAAATAAAAAGACGGTAGGGGAACGACTAGCCTTGTTAGCCCAAAAACACACCTATGGCTATCCGATAGAAGCAGATGCCCCTATGCTATCACAGGTGACTTATGAGGCGGGGCAAGTGGTGCTTCATTTTAACCATGCTGAAGAAGGATTGGTGATTAGGGGTGAGCGAGTAGCATGTCTGAAAGTGGAGGCTAATGGTGAGGCGCTCTCCTTTACAGAGAGGCTTGACCGAGATAACCTGATTCTAAGGCTTTCAGAGGCCAAGGATTTCACAGAATTGCGTGTCAGTTTGGGACAATCCAACTGGATGACCCTCAATTTATATAATCAAGCAGGGATACCCGCTCTGCCATTTTGTGAAACAATTCAATTATAAAAAGTGATTTAGAAAGTGTGATGAGATGATTATTGAAAGATTTACGTTAGACGAAAACAGAACCAATGTTGATTTAACAACCTATGTCCTTAGTGACTCTCCAGAGTTGCTCGATGGGAAAAAGCGGCCTGCTGTCTTGATTTGTCCTGGTGGGGCTTATCTGAACTGTTCAGACCGTGAAGGGGAAGCGGTCGCTTTGCGCTTTGCGAGTATGGGTTACCACGCTTTTGTTCTTCGTTACCATGTCCTTTTAGAAGCAGATGATGCGTTTGAAGAGGTCTTTTCAGGTCAGGTAAAAGGCAGAGCAGATACGGTGTTTCCTGCAGCCATTCATGATATCGCACAGGCCTTCACTCTTATCCATGACCATGCAGAAGAATGGTTAGTTGACACGGATAAGATCGCTCTTTGTGGTTTTTCTGCTGGAGGAAATAACGTGACCAACTACAGCGTTCATTGGAACAAGCCGATTGTAACAGATTATTTTGATGTCAACAAAATCAAGCCAGCAGCGATTATCGCAGGCTATCCTATTACGGATTACTTTGCCCATGAGGCCCATGTTAAAAGGCAAGATCAGATGGCTCAAAGACTCTTTCGAGTGGCTAATCTATCCTTGTTTGGAACAGAGACACCTTCTGAGGAGCAGTTGCTCCAAGCGAGTGCGGCACGGCTAGTCGATGAGGCAACGCCGCCGACCTTTATCTGGGCGACTGCTGGGGACAAGCTCGTTCCAGTTAGCCAATCCACGCGCCTCGGAACAGCTCTTGCGGAAGCGGGGATTCCCTTTGAATTGCATATTTTTGAAGAAGGACCACATGGGCTGGCTCTTGCTACCCAAGCGACGGCAGCAGCTTTGACAGAAGTGAATGCTGACGCAAGGCAATGGGTAGATCTGGCGGAGTCTTGGCTCCAAAAACGCTTTGCTTTACCCTTGAAGGAAAAAAGTCGCTGGGCTTAAAGGAGGATAAGATGACTGCATATGACTTTCAAGTGCCTAATAGCCGTCAGGTTCGCTACATTATTCACACCGATTGCAAGAATGAAGCAGATGATCAGTTTGCCTTAGTTCATGCTTTACTAACGCCAAGTTTCCAAGTTAAAGGTATTATTGCAGGATATTTTGATCAGAATTATGGCCGCTTTGCACAAGGACAATCCGCAAAAGCCAGTTACGATGAAATAAGGACAGTCTTGTCTTTCATGCCAGAATATGCAGAGGTTCCTGTTTTCATGGGAGCAGATAGGGCCTTAGAAGCTAGTGATATTCCCTTGATCTCTGAGGGAGCTCAATTGATCATCGATGAAGCGATGAAGGAGGATCTGAGACCTTTATATATAGGTATGCAGGGGTGTTTGACTGACCTTGCTTCAGCGATTTTGATGGAGCCTCGCATCTGCCAACGGATGACTGCGATTTGGATTGGTGGCGGTGCCTATCCTGAAGGAGGTCAAGAATTTAACCTGATGCAAGACATTAAAGCAGCTAACATTGTTTTTGCGTCTGAGATGCCTTTATGGCAAGTCCCGTCAGATGTTTACAAATCTTTTGCCGTATCGCTGGCAGAATTGCAATACCGTGTAGTCCCTCAAGGACCACTGGGAGCCTATCTCTTTAAGCAAATGGTGGAACTCAATCTTGCCTTGGGGAAGGCTATGCCTGATTTTGATTGGCCCCATGGTGAGCTTTGGGGATTAGGTGACCAAGGCGTTTTAGCAGCTCTAATGCATGAGCAGCAGCGGACCGACCTTTATCAGATGGTGCCCGCTCCTCATATTGATGAGGAAACGATGGCTTATCAGCCGATTGATGAGCAAAAACGGTTGATTCGTGTTTATCGCCACATGGATGTGCGTTTAACCTTAGAAGACTTTTACGCTAAGTTAGCCCTTTATCATCAATCGCATGCCGATAATTAAAAGGAGAAAAAATGTCAGAACACAAGCTTTATATATGGGGAGATAAGATTCCTGGAAATCATCCTGGATCAAAAACGGATCTCATGGATATTCACAACGAGTATACTCAACAAGATTTATTTGAGAAATACCCTGGTATTTGGGATAAAACAACAGACATCATTGGCGATATGTCAGGCAATGCTACCCTTGTTTACCGTCAGGAAATCGAGCATGGCCCTGCAGGGATGACCTATGAGGATAAACCATTTTTAATCCCTTACTTAGTAGAAGGAGCGGATAGTGCCGTTATTATCTGCCCTGGAGGGGCTTATTTGACCAAGTCCATGACTAATGAAGGCGAGCACATCGCTCAACGTCTTAATCAAGCAGGAATCTCAGCGTTTGTCCTCTGGTATCGGACTTATCCTTATCAGGCGCCAGTTCCTTTTTGGGATGCTCAACGTGCCATCCGCTATGTCCGTTATCATGCGAATGATTTGAAACTCAACCCTCAAAAAATCAGCATGATAGGCTTTTCAGCAGGGGGTAACTTAGCTGGTGTCACTGGTTTGGTGACCCGTAACCAAGAGATCTCAGCTGACAGCTATCAGGCAGATGCTATTGACCATGTTTCCGCAGAACTTTCTGCGCTTGCCCTAATCTATCCTGCGATAGCTCTTGAGGATGACAAAATTCTAGTTGTATTAGCTGGGGAAGAAACCTATAACGATAAAGAAAAAGGCCGTGTGTTTGCTGCCAATTATGATATGCGAACGCATGTAAGAGAAGGAGATAGTCCCTTATTTCTTTGCGCAGCCTTAGATGACGAAGTGGTTCCTGCTCATCATATTTTCGACTTGGCAAAGGTTGCTAGTGCTAAGGGTGTTTCTACTGAGGTGCATGTATTTGCAGAAGGAGGCCATGGTTTTGGAGGGTGTCTAGAAGAGCAAATGCCTCAATTTTACCACGATAGGACCTTAGTTGAGCAGTGGTTGGACCTCTATGTTGCTTGGCTATCGAAACTGACTAGATCAGCTCATACTTCTACGAAATAGCCACAGCTATCCAAAAAATCACTCTAGTCAAATGGGGATTCCTGCTGTATACTAGAGAAAAATAAGGCTTAACGATAATTACCCTTAAAAATAGGAGAGAGGAAAAGAATAATGAAGCAGACCTTGTTTAATGACAATTGGAAATTTTGGAAAGATGGCGATTCCTTTGCCCTCGTTTGGGACGTTCCAGAGCACGCTCAGGAAGTGACCCTCCCTCATGATGCCATGATTGCTCTCGAACCTCATGCTGACAGTCAAAATGGTGGCAATACAGGCTTTCGTGACGGTCAAAATTATGTCTATGTTAAAACCTTGACGGTCTCAGAAGAGGACCTTCAACAATGCTTGCTCCTGCACTTTGAAGGGTCTTACATGAATACCTTCGTCTATGTCAATGAGCAGTTGGCTGGTAAACACCACTTTGGCTATACTGGTTTTACCATTGCCCTCAATGACTTTCTTCAGGTCGGTGCCAATGAAATTCGTGTCCAAGTCCGTAATGCAGCGATGAGCAATAGCCGGTGGTATTCTGGCAGTGGCATCTACCGTGACGTTTATCTGCTATCCGGCAACCAACTCCATATCGCTGCGCGCGGTAGTTTGATTAAAACAGTAGAGTTGACTGGTTCAGAAGCCCTGATTGAGGTGGCTGTCCCTCTTCAAAATGAGACGGCGCGTGCCCAGTCAGTGGTCTTAGAAACGGTGATAACAGCACCATCCGGTCAAACGGTTTTGACAGATAGCAGGCCTTACTTCCTTAAAACAGGGGACAATCTGGTCTGCACACAACGCTACCTCTTGACCGATATCAAACCCTGGTCCGACCAAACACCTGATTTGTACACGATAGAGAATCGTCTCTTGGTGGATGGCAAAGCCATCGATACCGAAGAACATCGTTTTGGGGTACGCACGATCAGTGTTGACAGCCAGCGTGGACTTCGTATTAACGGAGAAACGGTTAAGTTACGTGGTGCTTGTATCCACCATGATAGCGGCCTGCTAGGTGCCGCAACATACTTAGATGCTCATCTGCGTCAGGTTAAAATCCTCAAAGAAGCAGGATTTAATGCGATTCGCATGTCCCATCATCCTGCTGCGCCTGCCCTTTTAAAAGCTTGTGATGAGTTGGGACTGTATGTCATGGATGAAACCTTTGACATGTGGACGCGTTTCAAAGGGGATTTTGACTACAGCCTTGTCTTTGAAGACCAATGGCGCAAGGATGTGACAGCCATGGTTGAGACAGACTTTAACCACCCCAGTGTGATTCTCTACTCGATTGGAAATGAAATTCCTGAAATTGGAACAGCTCATGGTAGTCGACTGGCGAAAGCAATCCATGATCATATTAAGGCGATTGATGATAGCCGACCAACACTAGCGGGTATCAACGGTGTCTTTGCCGCAGGCGATAAGATGGGCCAAATCATGGGAGATGTTATGGCGCAAAACGCTGCTGAAGGGATTGAAATTGAAGGAAATGTCAATGACTTTATGACCCTGTTAGATACTAATATGGATAAAATTGTGGTTCATCCGGCGATTACGAAAACCCTTGAGTTTGCGACAGCCAGCACAGATATTGCTGGATACAACTACATGACAGCGCGCTATTATGGCGATGCTAAAGCCTATTCAAACCGCGTCATGGTCGGAAGTGAAACTTATCCACCAGCTATTGCTAGAAACTGGGATATCGTTGAGGAATTGCCGAGCGTTATTGGTGATTTTACTTGGACAGGCTGGGATTATATTGGTGAAGCGGGTGTCGGTGTACCAGCTTACGCCTTTGGGGAAGGAGGTTTCGGCGCACAATTCCCATGCCAATTGGCCTTTGCAGGTGATATTGACATTACTGGTTTCCGTCGTCCCCAGTCCTATTACCGTGAAATTGTCTTTGGCTTGCGTGAGGAACCGTACATTGCCGTTCAAAATCCAAAGCATTTTGGCCAAACCTTGATCAAAACCCCATGGGTCTTATCAGATGCCACTCATTCGTGGACGTGGTCAGGTCTTGAAGGTAAGCCAGTCGTTGTCGAAGTCTATGCCAAAGGGGATGAAGTAGCACTCTATCTGGATGATGCTCTGCTTGAGAAAAAAGTCATCGGTGAAGAATTGGGCTGTCTAGTGCGTTTTGAAACAGTCTACCAACCAGGGGAACTTAGGGCCGTTCTTTACCGTGAGGGTCAAATGGTATCAGAGTCAAGTTTAGCTACTGCAGATAAAACAAAGGCGTCATTGACGCTTGAGCTCTCTCACCAAGGACAAGAATTGACTTATCTTGACATTGCCCATACAGATCAAAATGGTCAGGTCATTGGAGATGAAGAGCTAACGCTTCATCTGACAGTAGAAGGCGCAGAGGTCCTAGGATTTGGCACAGGAAACCCTAAACCAAAAGACCATTACCATAGCCTTGACACCACAACCTTCAACGGGCGTGCGCTAGCCATCCTCAAGAAAACCGCAGAAACCACAACCGTCACCGTTACAGGAGAGGGTTTGACGGGAGAAATAGAGTTTTAAGCAAAAGAGACAACTATAAAACCCAGGATTAGTGAATAAGTACCTGGGTTTTTCGAATGTAGAAAAATCAAGAAAGAATAGGCATACTAAGACTTATTTAAAATCAAAATCTGGAGCGCTAACTTTCTAGAAAAAAGGTTTTTAGTGATGTATCCATTAAACAGAGTTTCAACTAATGACGTTTTTCAGATTTTGATTTCCTTTTAGTATAATACTCGTAGGGGTAGTTAATTTTATAGTGTAACCTATTCATAGCATGATTCCTAGATATCTCATTATAGATTCTGTAATTTCACCATTTTTCTATAAAAAATGCCTCTTGTAAAAAAGGGATGAAGTTCATAAAATAGAAAAAAAGCAAGTTAGGAGACTACTTAGATGGACTTAAATTTAAAAGCAAATCCATTTTTTCTATCTGAGTCAGATATTGATTGGGTAAAAGACACCTTGTCTAAAATGAGCATTGAGGAAAAAATAGGTCAATTGTTTTGCCCAATTGGGTACTCAAATGAAGAAAGCTATTTAAGACCTATTGTGGAAAATTATAAAATTGGTGGTATGATGTTCCGAAGTGGACAGTATGATGATATTGTTCAAGCGCATAAACGATTACAACAATATAGTGAGATTCCATTATTACTTGCTGCTAATCTTGAGTTTGGAGGCACAGGTATTGTCGAAGAAGGCACACATTTTGGAAGACAGATGCAAGTCGCTGCAACTGGTGATCCTCAAAAAGCCTACCAACTTGGGCGAATTTCAGCTATTGAAGGAGGAGCAGTGGGGGTTAACTGGGCTTTTGCACCAGTAGTTGATATAGACTATAATTATTATAATCCGATTACCAACGTACGGACGTATGGTAGTGATCCTCAAACAGTTTTAGACTTTGCTCGCCAATACTGTAAGGGAGTTCAAGAAAATGGTATGGCTGCTTCTATTAAGCATTTTCCAGGAGATGGTACGGATGATCGTGATCAGCATTTATTAGTTGGTGTTAACCGTTTTTCAGTGGAAGAATGGGATAGCACTTATGGTCGGATATATAAAGAATTAATTGATGAGGGTGTGCTAACCGTTATGGCTGGGCATATTGCCTTGCCTGCCTATCAGGAAAAATTAAATCCTGCCTTGAAAAACGGTCAAAAGTTACCTGCAAGCCTCTCCCCAGAACTCATAACAGGTCTTCTTCGTAATCAGTTAGGGTTTAACGGTTTGATCGTCACGGATGCGACACCAATGGTTGGGTTTACGTCTGCTATGCCCCGTGAAAAAGCAGTTCCAGCCGCCATTGCCGCAGGTTGTGATATGTTCTTGTTCAATCAGAGTCTTGAGGAAGATTATCATTATATGTTGAGAGGGTTTCAGGAAGGCATTTTAACGGAAGAGCGGCTTAATGAAGCTGTAACACGTATTTTGGCCACAAAAGCAGCCTTAGGGCTTCCAGCTAAGAAAAAGTCGGGTAGGCTTGTCGAGGCAAACGTTGAACAGCTACGGACACCAGAATTTTTGCAACTTGCAAAGGAAAATGTTACTCAGGCGATTACTTTAGTCAAAGACACACAAAACCTTCTTCCAATTTCAGTGACCAAACATAAACGCGTTTTACTCCAAATTTTAGGGCCATATGAGGAGAGTAATCAAACAGTTTTGGATGAGATTAAAAAGCGTCTTGAGGAGGAAGGATTCCAGATTACGGTCTACCAACCTGAGACGATGGAAACATTTATGTCAGGCCAGATGGATACTGCTCTAACGATTCAAAAAAAATATGATTTAGTACTGTATTTTGCAAATGTCGAAAACCGTTCCAATGCCACAACAGCTAGATTAAATTGGCATACTTTTTTTGGTGGAGGGAACAATCTTCCATGGTTTGTTAATGAAGTGCCAACCGTATTTGTTAGCCTAGCCAATCCGTATCATTTGCTAGATGTTCCTATGGTAAAAACCTATATTAATGCTTATGATAATTCTATTTATACGATAGAATGTGTCATAGAAAAGTTGATGGGAAGAAGTCCCTTTAAAGGTCAAAGCCCTATTGATCCATTTTGTGGACGAGAGGAATTACGGTATTAGATTGACAAATGCAGGTGAAATATAGATAATAAGTGGGAGAAACCTTCTCTCACTTATTTTCAAATTTTGAGCGGAAAGGAAATGTATGCTGATGAATAAAAAAGATTTACACAATCTTTTAATGGCGGAGACATGGGCAGAAAAAGAACAGAAACGTACAGGAGAAAACATCGTTGATCTGGAACTCATTGAGCAGATTGATCCGGAAATGATTAAGGTGTTTGCTCAAGCTAAAACGTACGATATGCCAGAAGAGATCTTCTTTAAACGTGGGAATGTCTTCATTAGTAAACATAATCGCTATGCTCCGATGCCTGATCACAAGCATGCTTTTTTGGAAATAAATTATATGTATCAAGGATCGTGTCGGCAAGAGATAGACGGAGAAAGCCTTGTTTTGCAAAAAGGTGATTTTATCATGTTAGACCGTGAGAGTCACCATGCGATTGATGCTCTGGGAGAAGGAGATATTTTAATTAATCTTTTGTTAAGATTTGATTGGATTAGCACCGCTATTTTGCAAAAAATGACAGATTCTGTTTCAATCCTTTCCAAATTTTTAGCGCAAGCAGGCCAAGCGAATCAAAAGCATTTAGTTTTTAAGGGAAATGAAAGACTTGATGACTTGATGCAACTGATTTTGACGGAGTATTATAATGAACAACAAATTTCCTTACATATTCTAGAGATGTATCTTCCGCTACTTTTTACTGAATTATCAAGAAGTCAACACCAAATATTGCAAGAACAACCTCAAGAAGATGAAATTTCCAAAAGCCTTCAGTTAATTGAGAAATACTATCGAACGATTACCTTGTCATGGTTGGCTAATGAGGTAGGATATAACAGCAATTATCTTAGTAATATGATAAAGAAACGAACAGGTCTGAATTTTAAAACATTAGTTCAAACCCAACGAATGCAACATGCTTATCAGCTCGTTCGTCATACGAATTATACGATTGAAGAAATTTGTGAACAGATTGGCCTTCAAGACCCGTCCTATTTTTATCAGAGTTTTAAAAAACTTTATGGAACAACACCGGCTAAGATCCGAAAACAACACTAATCTATCAACCTCAAAACATGTTAACCTACAATGGGCTAACATGTTTTTTTAGAGAATGCCAGTTATAAACGTCACCTGTATTTTGACCAGTTTCTCCTGTAAGAACCACATTGAAAACGTTACCTTTTTCTTTATAATAAAGGTAATAATAAGAGATTCTTAAGGAGGCTATTTTATGTCTAAAGATACTAATCGGATGCCTGGCAGTGAAAAAATTACCTATGGCTTTGGAAACTTGGCCGCAAATTTAATGGTGACCACAGCGAGTACATTCATAACCTTTTTCTATACAGATGTTGTTGGTATTTCAGTTGCTGCAGCGGGCGTAGTTCTAGGTTTAGCTAGAATTTTTGATGGGATATCAGATTTGTTGATGGGGTCTATTGTCGATAAAACGAAATCAAAATACGGTAAAGCAAGACCGTGGCTATTATGGATGGCTATTCCCTACGCCTTGTCGCTCATTTTTCTCTTTTCTTCTCCAAGTTTCTTGGACGCTAATGGGAAAATTATTTGGGCGGCTGTATCCTATATTATCGCCATGGCAGGTGTTTATACAGCGACGATGGTTCCTTATAATGCGATGATGGGAACAACCTCAACAACTCAGGAAGATCGTTCACAATTAGCTAACTCAAGAACGTTATTTGGTTTTGTAGGAGCATTTGTCCTGCAATCAACAACGCTAAAAATAGTCAATTTCTTTGGTGAAACAACCGATACTGCTTCATGGACAAAAATGGCTGCTATTTATGGTTTGATTTCAGCGATCTTGCTACTGATCACCTTTAAAAATTCTAAAGAACGCGTTTCTGTCAACGAAGCTTCTCAATACCATCAAAAAATATCGGCAAAACAAAGTTTATCGAGTTTACTACAGAACAAATATTGGTTCATGGTAATCGGGGTCCTTTTGATTGGGTTTATTTCATCAGGTCTTGGTGGTGTTCTCATCTATTACGCGCAATGGGTTCTAGGGGATATTCAACTAGTAGCTGTTTTAGGGATGATGAGTTTTGCGCCGATTGCTGTTGGGGCAATGTTAATGCCATTAGTTATTACCCGTTTTAGTAAAAAAACACTGTGTATTGCAGGTAGCGTCCTATCGCTATTTGGCCTCGGTCTTATTGCCATTGCACCTGATAACTATACGATGGTGTTGATTGGTACAGTTATTAAAGGCCTTGGTTTAGCTCCAGTAGCTGTTGCAGGCTATGCAATGCTTGGTGATACTGCGGATTATGGTGAATATAAGACAGGTATTCGAAGCGATGGGATGATTTTTGCGGCTGGAACATTCGGTGAGAAAGTTGGCTCTGGTTTAGGAGCAGTCGTCTTAAGTATTGTGATGAGTATGGGTGGCTATGTGGCACAAGCTACTAGCCAAACGGATTCAGCTATTTTTTCTCTTAAAGCTGCCTTTATTTATATTCCTATGATCTTCTCAGCACTTTGTATTTTGATTTTAACATTTTACAATTTAGATAAAGAATACCCCCTCATCAAGGCTGAATTGGAGAACCGTAAAACACTCCGTCAAATAGCTGAGGCTGGTGAAAGAGAAATAGAATAAATGAAGCAAAGAGTGCCAAGCCGCATAGCAGATAACTCTGTTAACGCTTGGTTCTCTCTTTGAATAGATACAGTGTCACTAATCTGGGATTTTTGGAAGTGAGGAAGTGTGTATGATTACTGATTTAAAAATAAACGATATTCCCAAACCGTTGGGGTTTCGGATAAAAGACTATGTCAAGGTATCTTGGCAAGTCGACGACACGTTGCTTAGTGGGTCCAAACAAATAGCTGGTCAGGTGTTGCTGGCTAGAGACTCGGATATGACATCAATCGTTTTTGATACTGGCAAAGACGAGAGGATTAAGGATAATAATTACTATCTCCATTTCGAATTTGCGGCTAGGACACGTTACTATGTTCAAGTCAGGATTTGGACAGAATACAATGAGGAAGTTCTATCAGAGGTGTCTTGGTTTGAAACAGCAAAGCAAGATGAGGCTTGGAGTGCGAATTGGATTACCTCTGGAAAAGAAGAACCAGTTCAGTTTATCAAGGATTTCCAAGTCAATAAGCCCATCTCCTGTGCCCGATTATATATTCTTGGTCTAGGTGTTTATGAGGCTTATCTAAATGGTAAGAAGATTGGTGAGGAATATTTGTCACCTGGTTTTCATGCGTATGATTTATGGCTTCAGTATCAGACCTATGAAACTTTTCCTGTCTTGGGGCGAAATCGTCTGCAAGTTTACCTAGGAGATGGATGGTACAAGGGGCGTATAGGATTTGATGGGGGCTATCAAAATCTCTATGGAGATCAGAGGCAGCTCCTTGCAGAACTTATAATAACTTATAAAGATGGAACGGAAGAAATCATTGCAACAGATTTATCATGGGAAACCTCTCTTTCTCCTGTATCGTTTTCAGGCATTTATGATGGAGAAATTTTTAATGCGAATCTCATTGATGTTCAAGAAACGTTTCCAGTAGCATTAGCTAAAGACTTGACGGAACGCCTGTATGATCGTTTGTCGCTTCCGATAACTGCTCATGAGAGATTCAAACCACAATTGATTCGGACACCAGCAGGAGAGACCGTTCTTGATTTTGGCCAGAATTTGTCGGGTTGGATTGAATTTAAGCAAGCCCTACCTCTTGGAACTGAGGTTAGCTATGAGGTCGGTGAATTGTTACAGGCAGGCAACTTTTACCGTGAAAACTTAAGAACTGCTGAAGCAAAATTTACCTATATAAGTGATGGACAGGAACGCACAGTTAGGCCACATTTTACATTTTATGGGTTTCGCTATGCGAAATTAACAGGATTTCCTGAAAGCCTTGATCCCGAAGATTTTGAAGCAGTTGCCCTTTATAGTCAATTGGAGGAGACGGGAGATATTGAAACTGATAACCAGGCTGTTAATCAATTGATTTCAAACATAAAATGGGGGCAAAAAGGCAACTTTTTAGATGTTCCAACAGATTGTCCTCAAAGAGATGAGCGCTTGGGCTGGACCGGGGATGCACAGATATTTGCGCGAACGGCTAGTTACTTGATGTACACACCAGCATTTTATCAGAAGTTTCTAGAGGATCTTCGTCGCGAGCAAGGAGAATTAGATGGTTCAGTGCCCTTTATGGTTCCGATGCTAAAACCGGAGAGTCAAGACGGATTTGTTATGGGAAATGGAGCAGCAGTGTGGTCTGATGCGGCAACAGTTATCCCGTGGGTTCTTTATGAACAATACGGTGATATTAAACGCTTAGAAGACCATTACCCGATTATGAAGGATTGGGTAGACTATATCCAACGTCAAGATATACAAACGGGATCAAAACGGCTATGGACGACTAATTTTCAATTTGGTGATTGGCTTTCCCTTGATGGTAAGGATCCTAATTCTCCAATGGGGGGCACGGATACCGTCCTTGTAGCATCAGTCTTCTACTATTATTCAACGAGTTTATTAGTCAAAGCAGCTCAAGCACTTGGGATTAAAGAGGATATTAGGCATTATCAAAAACTATCGGATGACATTAAGCGTGCTATTCAGGAGGAATTTTTTACGAAGCGTGGACGTTTGGCCATTAGTACTCAAACCGCTCATGTTTTGGTTTTATATTTTGATTTGGTCCCTGAAGAAGCGCTCTCAAGGACCATTGAGGGACTGAAAAAGTTATTGCTGGAGTCTGCTGTTCATTTAAAGACAGGCTTTACAGGGACACCGTACATGTGCGAAGCGCTCTCGAAATATGGACTGACAGAATATGCTTATACCCTTTTGTTGAATGATGATTACCCAAGTTGGTTATATGCGGTTAAATTAGGAGCAACAACGGTGTGGGAAAGATGGAACTCTGTTCTTGAAGATGGTACCATCTCTGGGACTGGTATGAATTCTCTCAATCATTATGCTTATGGTTCTATTGCTGAGTGGATTTACCGAGTAGCAGCAGGCATTCAGTCAGATCCAGAGAGAGTTGGGTTTAAACATTTTTATTTAAAACCCCAACCATCGTGGCAGTTAAAACACATTAAAGCACGTTACCAATCAATCAATGGCTTAATAGTCAGTGAGAGCAATCTATTAGCAGATGGTCAATTAGAGTTTAAGTTTAGGGTGCCCTTTAACACAACTGCAACCATTGTCTTACCTCATGCCCCGGAAGAGCTACTATATCAATACCCAGAAGCAAGAAAAGAAGGGAATCAGATGTTATTAACTGTGCCGGCAGGAGAGTATGCGTTTCATTACCAACCCACAATTGCCTATAAGCCAACTTATAGTGTGAAACAACCTTTTGAAAGTTTAGCTGTTCCTATTGCTACAAGCCAGATCATATATAAGCATATCCCTTTTTTGAAGAAAAACGACATGGTTCTTTCCTTTCTAGATTTACCATTAGAACAGTTTGATCGGGCCCCAATTATTAACCGAATGGTTAATCAGGACGTTATTGAGTCGATCCAAAATGAATTGGAGCAATTAAATCAATCATAAGGTTTGGGCAGTGAGCGAAAATAATCTAGGCATCTCCCTGAATGGAGACACAAAGGCACTCCTCTTGAATCTGGTAACCCCAGAATCGAGGAGTGTTTTACGATACCCCAAAAAGGTTGAATCGGTTATACTAAGGTAGCCAGAAAAGCCAAAGTGTCCTGCACCGAAATCTAGAAAAGGAGGTGCTGTTAGCACCAGAACTTGCATCGCCTTGGGACAGCCCCTTTTAAGAAACGAGTCATAACCTCTCACAATAGCCACCTCTTTTTGACAGACCGGCTAGATTACGAGAATTTTCCACAAGCTACAACTCTTGAGGTACAGATGACTGCTTGAAAATGAAAAAGAGACTTGACTTATAGTGAACTATAAGTGGTAAACTACAATTATAAAGAAAAAGGAGGATAGAAGATGGTAAAACAACTAGCACCAATCGTACTTGGGACATGGTCATGGGGAACTGGCGGTTTTGCCGGTGGGAATGTGGTTTTTGGCCATCATCTTGACACAGCAGATTTGAAGGAAGCATTTGCTGTCGCCATGGAAAATGGCCTCAATACATTTGACACTGCTTTTGCATATGCCAATGGCGAATCCGAGCGGATTTTAGGGGAGTTAGTTGGTTAATATGACCGATCGGCACTCATTTTGTCTGATAAATTTACACCAGGTATGCGAGACGATAGCAAAGAAAATCCTGTCGAAGATATGCTAGAAGGCTCCCTCAACCGTTTGGGAACAGATTACATCGATATCTATTGGATCCATAATGCATCAGATGTTGAGCGGTGGACGCCATTCTTAGCCGGCTTGGTTACCTCAGGACGGGTGAAACGCATTGGGGTGTCCAACCACAGTCTTGAGCAAGTCAAGCGTGTCCAGGAAATCTTAAAGCCAACTGGCGTCCAAATTTCAGCAGTCCAAAATCATTTTAGCCTGCTGTATCGTAACGCGATGGAAGATGGCTTGCTGGATTACTGCAAGGAAAATGACATTCAATGTTTCTCTTATATGGTGTTGGAACAAGGTGCCCTGTCTGGGAAATACAATAGCCAGAACTTAATGCCAGCTGATTCAAACCGAGGTAGAACCTATAATCCATTGTTCCCTGCTTTAGCTGATTTGCTGGCTGAGTTGCAACGCTTGGCGACTAACTATCAGGTAACCCCAGCTCAAATCGCGACAGCTTGGGCTATCGGACGTGGGACGACACCCATCTTAGGTGTGACAAAGGTTGAGCAAGTCTTAGATGCTGCCAAGGCTAGTCAAGTGACTCTCAGTGCAGATGAAATGGTCAAATTGGAAGACTTAGCATTACAAGCTGGGGTAAATACGCGTGGCGGCTGGGAAGGTCAGGCTTAAAGAGACAGTCCCGTAGCTATTTCTAAAAGAGACGGTTAGCCATTTGTAAGAACGAATTGACCAAAATGCCACCAGTTGACTAAAAATCTTGTATACTAGAATAAGATGCATTCATCAAGCGGAAGAAGGGAATCCATTATGGCCAAAAATAAAATCTATACGATTACAGAAGTGTCTCAACGATATGATATCAAACCCAATACAATCCGCTATTATGAGCGAATTGGTCTATTGCCTAGCCTTCCTCGTCAAGCGAATGGCAACCGCTATTTCACAGATGAATTGAATAAATGGTTAGAGATGGTCATTTGCCTGCGGCACTCAGGTGTCCCAATAGATGTTTTGATGGACTATTGCCAACTCCTGATGCAGGGGGATAAAACGGTTGGAGCTCGTGAAGCCTTGCTGAAAAAGCAATTAGCAGTCCTTGTCAAAAAACAAAAAAATCTTCAACGCTCCATTGACCGTTTGACTCATAAAATCAACCTTTATGAGTCAGGAGAGATTTTAAATAAGGCCACCTATTATGAAGAGTACGGGATTATTTTTGATGAAACTGGGAGTTGGAAGGAGCGTTTAGATGACTTTGAAAATTGATGCGTTTGCCCATGTGTTATTGCCAGAGTTTTTCGACAAAATGCGGGCCTTGGATAGTGACTTGGTGAAAAAAATGCCCTTTATCCAAAATCCTGTTTTGACTGATATGGCAAAACGCCGTGAAACCATGCCAGATCAAACAAGGCAGATTATCAGCTATATCAATGCTAATCCAGAGGATTATGTGGATGGCAAAGAAGCAGCGAAACTGGTGCAACTGGCTAATGAGGAATTACTGGCTACTGTTCAGAATCACTCAGACCTGTTTGCTGGTGGTGTGGCTATGGTGGCAATGAATCATATCACGGATGCGGTGCGCGTGGTGGAAGAATTTGTTCCAGCCCACCCTGAGATCTTGGGAATTCAGCTCTTCACCCGGCATTTGGGCAAATCGATAGCGGATCAAGCTTTTAAGCCAGTCTTTGCCGCAGCAGCAAAGGTAGGGGTTCCTATTTGGCTCCATCCTGTCTTTGATCATCGAAAACCGGACAACAATATTATTTTTAGCTGGGAGTATGAATTGACCCAGGCGATGCTTGATATCGTCCAGGCTGGTTATTTTAGAGAGTTTCCAAACCTCAAGATTTTGGTTCATCATGGTGGAGCCATGGTTCCTTACTTTGCAGGGCGGATTGAGCACATTTTGCCAGAAGACCAGGCGGCTGATTTCAAGAAATTTTATGTGGATACAGCCCTGTTAGGCAATCGCAAAGCTTTGGAACTTTGTGTGGACTATTATGGCATTGACCATGTTTTCTTTGGGACAGATGCGCCGCTTGGCATTCTGCCAGCAGGTGCGACCGAGGTTATCGCGGAGGCTATTGACGCATTGCCTCTCACTGCTGAAGAAAAAGAACAGATTTTGGCAGGTAATGCGATGCGATTGTATCACTTAGGAGAAGAAAAATGACAGAAATTTTTAGACTCTTTCGTCTTGGCTTAAACTTAGAGTATGAGGAGGCCTATCGCCAAATCGGCCATACAAACTTTCAGCAGTCGCTAGTGCTAGAGCCAGGAACTTTAGCTATGTACGGTAACCATCTCCCTGGAGATTTCAGCCAGCAGATTGTTGTCGAGCGCTACGCTAGTGAAGCAGCTTATCAGGAGCATATTCAATCGCCACATTTTAAGGCCTTCGCAGATTTGGCTCAAAAAGCGTTGATCAGCCGTGAGGTCGTCACCTTGACACCCAAGCTGCTCCTTCAAAAACCAAGTCCCCTACAAGTTTTTGGTGATGTAGACTTGTCTATCCGGTTAGCCACACTGACGGTTAGCGATAGCCAAGCTTTTTCAGAAATTGTTTTACCTGAGATGCAGGCAAGTATGGAGCAGGAAGCTGGTGTTTTGGTCATGTACGCTGGTACAGATAGAAACAATCCGGATAGTTGGTATTTCTTTGAGGTGTATCAAGATGAAACTGCTTATGAGCAACACAGAGAAACGCCACATTTTAAAGACTATATTGACCGTAGCGCAAAACTGGTCCTAGATAAACAGTTGCAAACGTTGCATGGCGACATGCTAGTCAACCGTGGTTAAATGATTTTAGAAAGAAGAGATGACTTATGGCAAAATATGAAGAGTTGCAGTATAGTCCCTTATTTGCATTAGGGGAAGAAAATCCTTATGGCGCCAGTTTTATCGGCCAATCTTATCTAGCTATGTTGGCACAAGCACCAGACGGCAAAACCAGTGTTGGGAATGTAACCTTTGAACCAGGTTGCCGTAATAACTGGCATGTGCATTTGGATGGGTACCAAATCCTCCTTGTTACCGGAGGTGAAGGCCTTTATCAGGAAGCTGGAAAACCTGTTCGACATCTCAAAGCAGGTGATGTCGTAGTAACAGATAAAGGGGTGAAGCACTGGCATGGGGCAACCGAAGATTCTTGGTTTAGCCATATAGCAATTACTGCTGGTGCCAGTGAATTTTATGGACCAGTGACGGATGAAGACTATCAAGCAGCGCATAAGGAGGAAAAATAAGATGGCAATCAAACAAACAGCAGGACGTGATCAATTAGGAGAATTTGCACCAACGTTTGCAGAAATCAATGACGATGTGCTTTTTGGACAGGTATGGGCGCGTGAAGAAGAGCTTTCCCCCAAACTTCGCTCCATCGTCACTGTTTCAGCTCTTATTACAGGTGGGAATTGGGAGCAGCTCAAATACCACCTAAACACCGCTAAAAAGAACGGGGTGACGAAAGCAGAAATTTCAGAAATCATCACTCACATTGCCTTTTATGTCGGGTGGCCAAAAGCTTGGTCAGCCTTTGGTTTAGCGAAGGACGTTTGGGGAGAATGAGTAAAAGAAACCACTCTCAAATCAGGAGCTAATAAAAAGAAAAAATATTTTGCTATGGTGACACATAAAAAGGTAGAATTAACAGAACTTTTTTACGATTTGGTCTATGTCTACGGTTTTAGTCAGACTACCTCACTGATTCACCATATTCACCACGGTGTCGTTCCAACCCTGTCTTTTGTTGCTTTTGCGATTGGAATGCTCATTATGCTAAACTCTTGGATGGTACAGACGGTGTTTACCAATCGGTTTGGGTGAAATTCTTTGACCAATATTGCCATGATGTTTGGCCAGATGCTTTTCTTGCTGGTTGCTTTAACGTCTATTGATGGTAATCGTGACGCTGATCATTTTTTGTATTTTTATGGACCTTTTGCAGGAATCTCCTTTCTCCTCTTGGTGAAGTATCTATTAGAGTATGCTCGGACAGAAAACCCAGCAGACAAACTCTTTATCAGGCGTTTCTTTTCCATTCTAGGCGCTAGAACGTCAGGACTCTTGCTGGCTCTATTTCTTCCTTATCAAACAAATAGGGTTAATAGTCGCTGCTACAAGTGTTCTCATAACGTGGTTACTCCCGGGCTTTTTGGTCAAAAGGAAGGCCATGTCCCCTGATTTAAAGCCCATGAATTTTCCGCATCTAGTGGAGCGACTTTCTCTACTGGTTATTATTACCTTTGGAGAGATGATTATTGGGGTTGCTGATTATTTTCGTCCAGATAGACTGAGTGTTTTGTCTGTTTTGATATTTTTGATCGTAGTGAGTCTCTTTATGACCTATATTGTTGAAATAGACCATTTGATTGATCCGTATACATCCAATCCCAACGAAAACCACTTGATCTACTGGCATTATCCCATCATTTTTGGACTAAGTTTTGTCACCGTAGCAATCGGGTTTTTAGGAAATGCAGAAGCACACAATGGCTTTGCAGTAGCCCTCTTTTACCTAGGTGTTTTCTTGATTTTATCAGGTATTTACCAATTCAAATCCATGAATAAACCGACCCATCGGTTTACTAAAAGTCTGGTTTATAGTTGTCTGACAGCTTGGCTGGCTGGTTTGGGATTGAGTTGTCTTTTCTTAGAGAACAGCCAGTTTTTACTGTTCATCGCTGCCATCATGTCTTGTTATCTAGCAGTGACTGCGGTGCGGTTTAATATGAAACATTTATCTAAGAGTTGATACGAACTCTCTTGTCGGTACGGAGGCTTTTAACAGACTATTAGCTCAGTTTGCTTTTCGTCAAGGGCGGAGGTCGTTATTGATGAAAAGCAAGCGAAGGAGATAGGTTTTATGCCATTCTAAGCAAAATCCTTGCCAAGTTAGTCGTCTTATGATAAACTTATTCTTGTTTCTGATACATGTTCAGGGAGGTCCTATGGATACTAAATTTTCAGTGGCTATTCATATCTTAACTATGATTGCCGAGAGCAAAGAAGTCTTGAGTTCACAAGCTCTAGCCACTAGTGTAGGAACGAATGCCAGTTATATTCGCAAGATTATCGCCTTGCTGAAAAATAAAGGTCTACTCATATCCCATCAAGGAAAGAGTGGCTATGAGTTGACAATAACACCAGCAGACATTAGTCTTTTAGATATTTATTTTGCGACACAAGAAGTGTCTCAGATAAAACTCTTCCAAGTGCATCAACATGCCAATTTGGAGTGTCCGGTCGGAAAGCATATTGAAGCGGCAATTAACCCTGTTTTTCATCAGGCAGAACGTCAGTTGGAAAAAGAGCTTGCCAGTCAAAGTCTTGCAGCGGTCATCTCCAATCTCTATGCTCAAGCAGGATTAACCAAGTAACGCTTGGTTAATGTTTTACCACTGGATGTATTTGTACTAGATTCAAGTACAATTTGCTAATAAAGTACCTAGAAACTATCTCAATATCCTTAGCAGTCCAGTTCTGCTATTATAAAAATAGAAAGAGGAAACGATGAAAGCAGCACAACATAAAATTTACAATAAACAGAACATTGCCTTAGATTTGGTGGAGGTTGATAAGCCTCAGATTTCGGGTAATCAAGTCTTGATAAGAGTGACCGCAGCTGGCGTCAATCCCTTGGATAACATGATTTCACGAGGTGAGGTCAAGATGATTGTCCCTTACAAATTGCCACAAATAGCTGGTAACGAAGTGGTTGGTCTGGTGGAAGCTGTTGGCAATCAAGTGAGCCAGTTTCAGGTCGGTGATCGTGTTTTTGGTCGTCTGCCCCTTGACAACATCGGTGCCTTTGCGGAGTATGTAGCGGTGGAAGCTACAGCCTTTGCCAAAGTTCCTGCCTATCTGACTGATGTGGAGGCAGCAGCTGTGCCACTGACAGCTTTAACCATTATGCAGGCTCTTGAGTTGATGGGAGCACAAGCAGGAAAGACCATTTTCATCTCAGGTGGGACAGGCGGTGTCGGTGGGATGGCCATTCCTATCGCCAAGGCCAAAGGATTGACGGTTATTACCAATGGAGCTGGGGATAATGCCGAGCGGGTCTTGGCTTTGGGGGCAGATCGCTTTATCGACTATAAAGCAGAGGATTACACGCAAACAGTCAATGGTGTTGACTATGTCCTTGATACCTTAGGGGGGGATGAAACAGAGAAACAGATGACCATTATGAGACAGGGCGGACATTTGGTGTCATTGCGTGCCATGCCAAATGGAGCCTTTGCTAAGTGCATGAACCTTCCTAAGTGGAAACAGGTCTTATTTGGGCTGGTTGGTCGCAAGTTTGATCAAATGGCTAAAAAATATGGGGTATATTATGACTTTATCTTTGTCAAGAGTAATGGTGAACAATTGCAAGAAGTAGCAGATATTCTTGCACAGCGCCAAATCAAACCATCTATAGATACAGTGTACCCTTTTGAGGAGGTCAATGCTGCCCTTGATAAGGTAGCAAATGGTCGTTCACGTGGCAAAACTGTCCTTAGTTTTAAATAATAGGAGAAGCTATGTCTTATATCACAAGCAAAAATCAATACATAACTGTGGCTGGAAACCAGATTGCCTACCGGGAACTAGGCAAGGGCAAGTCCAAACTGCCCTTGGTCATGTTGGTCCATTTGGCCGCAACCTTGGACAACTGGGACCCAAAATTGCTAGATTTACTAGCTGAAAAAGAGCATGTCATTGTCCTTGACCTGCCTGGCGTCGGAGCCAGTCAAGGCAAGGTAGCTCCTACGATTCCAGGAATGGCAGAGCAGGCTCATGCTATTATCGAGGCTTTGGGGCATACGAAAATTAACCTGCTCGGTCTTTCGATGGGTGGTTTTATCGCCCAAGAAATCGTTCGTCTTGATAGCCAAATGGTTAACCGCTTGATTCTAGCAGGGACAGGTCCTCGTGGGGGGAAAGAAGTTGATAAAGTGACAGGAAAGACCTTTCGTTACATGCTAAGAGCAGGTTTGGAGCGCATTGACCCCAAACGTTATATCTTCTATAACCATGACGAAGAAGGTAGCCTGGAAGCTGAAAAAGTTTTGGGACGTATGGGCCAGCGAACAGCCCCCTATTCAGACAAAGCTATCAATGTCCTAGGATTTTTAACTCAGTTAAGAGCTATCAAGCGCTGGGGGAAAGAGTTGCCAGACGACTTGTCCTACATCACTCAGCCGACCCTCATTGTCAATGGGGATAAGGACATGCAGGTCCCAACGGAAAATTCATATGACATGCACCATAAGATTGCAGGTAGTCAACTCATCATCTATCCCAATGCCGGTCATGGTTCTATCTTTCAGTATGCGTCTGAGTTTGCAAGAGAGGTCATTGACTTTTTGAAGATGTAGGATATTGCTGGCACGGAGAAAATAAGAAAACCCTCAATCGATTGGATACCACTTGTACTTCCTTTGAATTCTTGGTAGAATACATGCGGAGGGAATGCTATGAAATTAACAGGTTTTGAAGACTTACGTGTGAAGCGTACGATTACAGCTATTTATCAAGCTTTTGAGGAGTTGATCTGTCAGTTGGATTATGACAAAATCACAGTGACAGAGTTAGCCAAGCGTGCTGTCATCAATAAGAAGACCTTTTATCGCTATTACCCGACCTTGGATGATTTGCTAGCTGAAATGCAAGAACAGTATGCTCAGGCCTATATTGACGTGATTAAGGATTTTTCGTTGCCTGAGGATTTGGAAAAAATGCAGCGCGCCTTTTTTGAGTTTTCAGCCCAGCAGGGAGAGGCCTACGATAAGATTACCATCAGCCAATCCTCTTACAAGGATATTCGGCAAGATATGGTTGATATGGTTATGGCGTCTACTTGGTCTAAGGCCGAGAAGGTCAACCAGCTCAGTGATTTTCAAAAGATTAGCCTTTTGAATTTTGTTCAAAATACAGGACTTGCTATCTACCGTCAGTGGGTTGAAGAGGGGAAGAACACCCCTCTTGAAGACGTGATTGAAACAGCCAATCTTCTCACCCTGGCAGGCGTCAACTCCCTTTTGACATAATTTTTTGCCACAATTTTGGTTCATGTGTGGCATAAGCCACTTTTTTAGAAAAATGCCCATTGTGTTTGTCACGATGGGCATTTATAATGGACTTAGATTAAAACAAAAGGAGGTGGATGATGAAGGATATTTGGAACCGTTTGGCCACTGGCGAGGTAGTCAATATGATGGAGAAAGATTATCAAGACATTGTGCTAACAGAGTTTAACCGTTGTCGAGACCTACAATTTCAAATCAATCAAACCCAGCCAACCTCTCCTGAGCTTCATGCACTCTATAGTGACTTGCTTGGAAAGAAATTGCCGGTATCGACACATATCATGAGTCCATCACAAATTGATTTTGGAAGAAATGTCTGCCTAGGAGAAGGAGTATTCATCAATCACAGCTTGACGCTTATGTCCATCGGAGGGTTGACAATTGGTGATGGCACCTTTATTGGCCCCAACGTCAGCATTGTGACCGATAATCATGATATGGATGATCTTTTAATCCTGCGTTGCCAGCCTGTCGTGATTGGAAAAAAGGTTTGGGTTGGAGAAGGTGTCAAAATTATGCCAGGGGTTACTATTGGCGACAATGCATTGTTAGCTAGTGGCGCAGTCGTAACCAAGGATGTTCCAGCCAATGCCATTGTGGGCGGCAATCCAGCTAAATTGATTCGGATGAAGGGGGAATAGTTGTGAAAAATGGAGAACAAGAGATTATCGCCCTCCAACATGAGATTTGGGAAGCGATTATTGCACGCGATTTTGATCAACTCAATCAACTCTATCCAGAAGACCATCTTTTTCGCCATGTTGGTGGTTACTACCAGACACGGGAGGAATACTTCGACACTATTCGGAGAGGAATCTTTCGGTATTACACCTACGTGCCTATTTCTGAGACGGTGCGCTTCATCAACGATGAGCGAGCCATTCTCCATGCCAAGGCCAAAACAGACGCTCGTATTTATGGATTTCGGAAGGTTTGGACCATGGACTTTGAGTTGCCCTTTGAAAGGGTAGAAGGGAGGTGGCAACCAGCTAATGAGGGTTAAATTTGGACGCATGACCTTGCTACTAGTGCTACTGCTAGTAGGCTGCAATAACCAGCAAGGACAAAGAGAGCACACGACGACAGCACAGGATCAAGTCAAACATCATCAGGAGGAAGAAATGTTAACACAAGCTGATAAAGAGGAAATGATAGTCATTTTTGAGCAAATGCGCCAGGCTATGATAGATAAAGATATGGCTACTTTAGATGCTATTTTGCCAGATGACTATTTGGCCGTTCATATTACCGGGAGAACCCAGACCAAGGCAGAATGGTTAGCGGATATCGAAAATGGTGAGATGAATTACTATGATTTTTTGGATACAGCATATACCTTTTCACAAGAAGGTGATCGTGTCCTCATGCAGGTTAAACAGCGAATCCATGCTAAGATATACGGTAGTGAGGGGACTTGGTCTGTGCCAGGCGATCGCTACTTTCAAAAAATAGACGGCCAGTGGAAAATGGTTGATTAAATACAAATAAAGAGAGGTAAAAACATGAATACAGAAATACTTATAGAAAAATTAGCATTAAAAGAATTAGTTGATACATTTTCTAATTTAGCAGATATCAAGGATACAAAAGCGCAGGTGGAATTATTTACAGAAGATGCTAGCGTGACATCATACAATGGCGATCAAGTGTTCAAACAAGAGGGTAGAGAAGCTATCGAGCAAGCTTTCGCTAATTTTTTAGCGCTATTTGATACAGTTTACCACCTTAATGGCCAACAAGTCGTCCAAATTGATGGGGATAAGGCAACAGGCACAGCTTATTGTCAGGTGGTCTTAATCGGTGCTAATGAAAAAGGTAAGCAGGTTCAAACAACGCAAGGTGTTCGTTATGAGGATGAGTACGTCAAAGTGGATAATCAATGGAAGATAGCCAATCGTACGTCGCATTTCATTTACACAGACGTCAAAGAAGTCTAAGGACTACAATATAAAGGAAGGAAACTATCATGGAACAAACGTATTTAACACTCAATTCAGGCTATAAAATGCCCCAATTTGGAATCGGTGTCTATTTAGTAAAGCCAGAAGAAACGAAGCAAAATTTACTGGATGCCTTCACACTTGGGTATCGTCATGTGGATACGGCGCATGCCTATCAAAATGAGCGTGAAGTTGGGCAAGCTGTTAAGGCCTCTGGATTGCATCGCAGTGAATTGTTTATCACTTCAAAATTCTGGCCGAGTGACTATGCCGATCCAAAGGCGATTGACAAAATGTTAGCGCGTTTAGATATGGATTACATCGATCTTGTTCTCCTGCACCAAGAAATTGGGGACTACAAAGCAGGTTGGAAAAATTTGGAAGCAGCTGTTCAAGCTGGTAAGGTGCGCTCTATCGGTCTCAGCAATTTTGAGTCTGAGCGTTTGGAAGAAATTCTTGAGATAGCAACCGTCCAACCAGCAGCTCTGCAGGTAGAATGCCACCCATATTTCCAACAAAGGGAGTTGAAAGAACGGATTGCAAGTATCGGGACTATTATCGAAAGCTGGTATCCACTAGGGCACGGTGATGCTACCTTAATCAATGAGCCTATTTTTACTGAATTAGCGCAAAAATATGGCAAGACCAATGCACAGATTATCCTACGTTGGCATATTCAGTCTGGTCATGCAGTCTTTCCAAAAACGACCAATCCAGACCATTTAAAAGAGAATATTGCCATCTTTGATTTTGCCTTGACCGATGAGGAAATGGCAAGAATCAATGCCCTTAATAAAGACTTCCGTTATTTCAATATGACCTTGGAAGAACGTGAGAAAAACCTAATGGCCTATGTGCCAGCGGATTAATTGTCTCTACTGTTGACGTCTATTTTAGAAGTATTGTCTTTAGTATCTCGACAGTTCCGTTTTCAATTGATTTACCCTTAGAATACAGCACAGAAAATTTCTTTTCCTAGACTATAGATCATTCATTGGTTATGATGTGCTGGAATTAGGAAAGGTTGGTCAACACAAATTCAATAAGAAAAAGGCTTGAAATTTGGTTTCAATCACCTGATTTCAAGCCTTTTCTAATATTGTTGATCATTTACTTTTAATAAAATATAGCGTTTTTACATAAGACTAAACAAATAGAGAATACGAAAGTCGTCGCCTTGTAAGTAGTAATTAATGATTTACTGGCCAAGTCCTTTTAAGGTCTTGGATAAGTGGTGTTAGTCGCTCTTTTTCTGAAGTGAGGTAAGTCATATAAAATGGAAGGCTAGCACGTTCATCGGTAATCAAAAGCATTTTGCGATTGTTATTCTTAATCGAATTTCTAGAGAGGTTGGTTGAGAAGTAAGCTAGGTTTGAATGTTGCAAAATTTCATGAAAGGTTTCTCGATTGTCCTGACTGAGAAATTTTCCGTTGGGAATTTCCTCTCGAACAACATCTCCCCATTCACCTAGGCCAGACATAGTTAAAAAGCTTGTGTTAGCTAAAGTTCTAAAAGTTGTTGTTTCAACGTTTGAAGCGACCATTTTGGCATCTAGATGGACGGAGAGGATCTCCTCCCCGATATAGAGGGATTCAATCTGATCGGTAAACAGTTCTTCAGTGGTGAAAACAAGAGAGAAACGGTGGGAAAGCAAGGCCTCCTCAACTTGACTTTGAGCAATAATCGTCTCATCCATAGTGGCTCGAAGTGATTCGTTCTCTTGAAACAGATAAATGGGGCCAGGGGCAGTGGAAGAGAGTACTATCTGGTATTGTTCTTGCTCAAATTGACGCAGTTCTTTCACAAATTGTTTATGCTCTTTTAGTAATACTTCCGCTTTTTGAGCCGCTAATTTTCCTGTTTCGGTTAATTCTAGGCGATTCGGTGTGCGGATAAAGAGTTGAACAGCCAACTCTTCCTCAAGTCTCTGCATGCTACGGGTAATAGTTGGTTGAGTTAAGAGAAGAGCTTCTGCAGTAGCGGATAGACTACCTAGCTTAGCAAATAAAACTAGGATTTCAAGAAGGCGATTTTCGGTATAGGTCATTGTAAGTCCTTCCTCCGTGAGCGTTTCTTTAGCATACGTTATATGTATACTACCATAAACATATGGTTCTGTGCAACTTAAAAGAATTCTGTTAGGATAGAATTATCAAAAAGAAAGTGAGTGATTATTATGCAATATGTCACATTAAATAATGGTATTCAAATGCCTATGGTTGGTTTTGGTGTTTTTCAAATTCAAGATGATGCCACTACTCAAGCAGTCGTTGAAGAAGCCTTAAAAACGGGCTATCGCCTAATAGACACTGCCCAATCCTATGGAAATGAAGTAGCCGTTGGTCGTGCCATTAAGGCGTCTGGCATTCCACGTGAGGACATCTTTGTCACGACCAAACTTTGGATTTCAGACATGAGTTATGAGGGAGCTAAAAAGGCCTTTGCTGACTCTTTGGCAAAATTAGATCTAGACTACGTGGATCTTTATTTGCTACACCAACCGATTGGAGATACTTTTGGCGCTTGGCGTGCCTTGGAAGAGCTTTATAAAGAAGGAAAAATCCGTGCTATTGGCGTGTCTAACTTTAAGGAAGATCAATTAGCTAACTTGGCTTTATTTAATGACATAACACCTGCTGTTAATCAAATCGAATGTCATGTTTTTCATCAAAAAGAAGAGCAAGTGGCCTATCAAAAAGAAAAAGGCATTATAACAGAAAGTTGGGGTGCTTTTGCAGAAGGCAAATTTGATGTGTTTAGCAACCCAGTTTTGACGGAAATTGCCAACCAATATGGCAAGACAACCGCGCAAGTTATGCTTCGCTGGCAATTACAACGTGGTATTGTGAGTTTGTCAAAATCAGCTAATCCAGAGCGTGTCCGCCAAAACTTTGACATCTTTGATTTTGAATTATCAAGCGATGACATGGCAGCGATCAAGGCGCTCAATACAGATACAACTGTATTTGCAGACCATCGTGACGCATCAACGGTTGAATTATTGGCTGGTTTTATTGGGAAATCATTTTAAAAAAGAGAAGAATTGAAGAGTTAGTGATATGCACAAGATCTCTCATTCAGTAACCTTTCTGGTCAACAGATTTATATTGATTACGGGGTAACAACCGATTGGAAACAAAGCGCCCTTTTTGATACCCCAACTAATCCATTTTATCGTAAAAACAACGAAGGAGAAGATTATGGTAACAAGAGTTAAACAATTATCTAAACAAATTTGGTCAGCCAAATTAGCTAATGACACAAAGAAAATAGCAGATTTCATTGCTGATAATGCTAAATTTGTGCATATGGGCATTACGTTTGATAAAAAAGGAGAACTGGATGCCTTTGATAGTCAAAAATTTATCTATAAACATGTTGCGATAACAGACGAATGGATTGAAGACTATGGTCAGACCGTTATCATCTTTAAAAAACTCGTATTAACCGCACAAGTTGGGGACAGTGAGGTGGAGAATCCATTTATAGTTTCTGAGATTTTTACGAAGACTAATCAAGACTGGTACTTAGTAGGGGAAACGTACACTCGGATTGCCAATGATTTTGATAGTTATCAAGTGTTATAGCATTTTGAATTAGCAAAACCATTGCTACTTGAAAAAATTTAAGCATACGTTCGGTGCATATTTCTATACTAAAAGAGCAGTTTCCATAAATCAATTATTAGTTTACACTACTATGTTACAAAGGGCAGTAACAGCCAACAATAAAACTATTTGCAGAAGGAGTGTTAATGCCATTGCACCAGGGGCGATTCGTACAGATATTTGGAATTTGACAGATTTATCAGCTGAGGAAGCACAGGCACATGAGCAGGCTATTTCTCAACTAATCCCAATGCACCGATTTGGACGTCCCGAAGAAGTTGCAAGTCTGGCAGTTTTTCTAGGTTCTGAACAAGCCTCATTTGTGACAGGAGCTATTTATGGCGTTGATGGTGGACAAGGGGCAAGTTAAGAAATGTAGAAATGGAATGAAACATAAAAAAATTATAGTGGTTCTTAGTCTATTATTCCTTCTATTAGCGGGAGCTAGTTGGATTTATTTACAAGCGAGACAAGATATAGTGCAGACAACGACTAATAATTCAAGTAATCTAATGCAAGAAACGCAAGATGTGCCTCCGTCCTATTTGGAGGAGATGGAAAATGGCGGAACAATTGAAGAAGTTACTTATAAAAGTAAGGATTATGCAGATGCTAACCAAGATATTAAAAAAGTAGCCTACGTTTATCTTCCTCCAGGATACGAAACAGAAGATGAAACGACTTCTTACAATATTCTGTATCTGATGCATGGTTGGAGGATGACTGCTGGAGATTTTTTCCAATATTCTGATTTGAAAAATATTTTAGACCATATGATTGAAAATGGTAATATAGAGCCTTTGATTGTGGTGACACCAACCTTTGATGCAGAAAATGCTCCCCAAGATTTCAGTCGTTCGGAAGCAGAAATTCGGAACTTCTATCATGATTTTCGGAATGATTTAGCTCCTTACATCGAAGAACGTTATCATACCTATGCAAGGAGTGGCGATGTAGCTGATTTACAAGCTAGTCGTAATCATCGGGCTTTTGCAGGTTTTTCGGGAGGCTCTGTGACGACCTGGTCACAATTCCTGCACAATTTGGACTTAATAAAATACTTTGGACCAATGAGTGGTGATAGTTGGGAAGTTGAGGTTTATGGTGGACGAGATAAAAGTCAAGCTACGGTCGATTTATTTGAACAAGTAGTGACAGAAGGTGGCTACGATATATCTGATTATCAGATTTACGCAGCAACTGGTACAGAAGACTTCGCTCAGGATTTAATTGTGACACAGGTGGAAGAAATGTGGACACGACAGCCATTTTCTCAAGATAATCTGACACTTCATATTAGTACAGGTTCAAGTCATGACCTTCTTGCTGTTCAAGAATATCTGTACAATATGCTCCCAACGTTATTTGTCAAAACAAACTAAAAAGCCGATTCAGATGAATAGTCTATCAGTATTTGTAAAATGAATACTGCAATAAACAATAAGTATTGTACTATTCACTCTTTTAAAAATAAAATAGATTCATAAATAAGAAAGAGGAAAAAACATATGACACAACAAATCACATTAAACGATGGAAACAAGATTCCTGCAATTGGCTTTGGAGTATTCCAAATTCCAGCGGATGGTTCAACTTATACAGCAGTGAAAGAAGCTTTGGAAGTTGGCTACCGTCATATCGATACGGCTCAAGCCTATTTCAATGAGAAAGAAGTTGGGCAGGCTATCAAGGATTCAGGTATTCCACGAGAAGAAATCTTTGTAACCAGTAAACTCTGGATTCAGGATTTTGCCTATAAGACTGCTAAGTCAACAATTGATGCGACTCTAGAGAAAATGGGACTTGACTATCTTGACCTCTATCTACTTCATCAACCTTACGGGGAAGTGGAGCAGGCTTGGAAAGCTCTTGAAGAAGCCAAAGCTGCTGGTAAAATTAAATCCATCGGTGTTTCAAACTTCACACCAAACTTTTGGAAACAATTTATTCCAAATTTTGCAACTATCCCAGCTGTCAACCAAGTTGAGTTCAACCCATACTTCCAACAAAAAGAATTACGGAACCTGCTTGCGAAAGATCAAGTAACTATTGAAGCGTGGGCTCCGCTTGGCCAAGGTAATAAAGAATTATTCGAAGAGCCTGTGATCACAAAACTTGCAAGTAAGTATGGCAAAGACGTAGGTCAAATCATTTTACGCTTTGCAAACCAAGAGGGTATTGTTGTCTTGCCAAAATCAACTAAAAAGAGCCGTATGACTTCCAACAAAGATATTTTTGACTTTGAATTAACTGCTGAGGAACTAGCCGAACTCCGTGCCCTTGATAAGGGGAAAGGATCTCATGATCCAGATGCCCCAGGTGTAGGAGAATATCTATTAACGGTTTATGATATTCATGCCCATGATTAAAGACTGCTGAGGCAGTGTGATGACAAAAGTGTTAATTTTAGGAGCCGCCGGTCAAATCGCAAGTATGGTTACAAATTATTTACTTGACCAGACTGACTTTGATTTAGTGCTATATGCTAGGAAGGCTCATGAACAACTTGCAAATTTAACATCTGAACGAGTTCAACTCATAGATGGTCAGTTTGACGATAAAGAACAATTATTGAAAGCTTTAGAGGGAGTAGATGCGGTCTATCTTAATTACGTGTCAGGCCCTGAGGTCTTACAAACTGCACTAGATTCTATTATAGAGTCTGGTGTAAAACGATTGATTGCTGTAAGTGTACCGGATATTTACCAGGAGATTACTGGTCCTTTTCAAAAATGGTATCGGCAAAACACTGGTATCATGTGGACCTCACCTGTCCGAGATTTTGCTGATAGGATAGAAGCAAGTAGCTTGGATTATGTTATTCTTCGTATTACTTGGCTTTATAATAAAGGGTTAGTTCCTTTAGAAATAACTCGGAAAGGTGAACCCTTTACTTCCGCTCAAGTATCAAGACAATCGGTAGCACAATTTGTGGTTGACTTGCTCACTGGTAAAGAAAATTATTATCGCGAAAGTTTGGGATTAGGTGAAGTAGGAACTGCCTTTACTAAGCCTAGCTTTTACTAAGCAACTACCCCATTAAAGAAAGAGAGAACTGATAATGCAAACACAAAATGTTGTTTTTTTGAATAAAGAATTAAACCTCCGCCTCGCAGGTATCCTTCGCTTGCCTGCAAACTTCGATTTGAATACCAATTACCCGGCAATTGTTGTAACGGGGCCCATGCTTTCCGTAAAAGAACAAGCTCAAGCCGTTTATGCCGATGCACTTACAGAAGCGGGTTACGTTACCTTGGTATTTGATGGCGCTTATTTTGGCGAAAGTCAAGGTTTCCCACGCCAGCAAGAGCTTCCTGATGTCAAGCAATCAGATATCGAAGGGGCTATTGACTTCCTTGAGAGCCTTCCTTACGTTGATAATAGCCGTATTGGTGGTTTAGGCATGTGCGGGTCAGGTTCTTATATGTCTGTTGCTGGTGTCAAAGATAGCCGTTTAAAAGCTATTACCGCAGTCGTGCCAGCTATTTCTGATATTTCAACTTCGCCAATGACATCATTCTTCTTGCCAGAAGAGGAAGTAAGGATAGCTAAAGAAGCTTATGAAAACGGAACAGGTGACCTAATTACACTTAATTTCCAACCTCGTGCCTTTGAAGAGGGGGCACAATATTACTATTCTGCTCGTGGAAACCGTTCTCGTTGGAGCAATCAAGTTGTGGCTTGGAGTCAATTAGAGCTGATCAATTACAATGTGACCAATATCATGAAAGATATGACCAAACCGTACTTGGTTGTTACTGCTGAAAATGCCTGGAGCCAACCAGCATCTCGTGAAATCTTTGATGCAGCCAAGAGTGATGTAAAAGAATGGGTAGTTGTCCCTGAAGCAAGCCACTTTGACATGTACGACCTCCATCCTTTTATAGATGTCGCCTTTGAGGCAATCATACCTTTCTTTGAAAAAAATATTTAATCCTAACTATCCATTTGAATAATGAAAATAGATAAAAACGAGGTAAACAATGCAATACACAATACTTAATAACGGAATTAAAATGCCTATGGTTGGATTTGGAGTTTTCCAAATTCCTGATTTGGAGCAATGCCAAGCAGTTGTTGAAGAAGCGATTCGAGTAGGCTACCGTCATTTTGATACCGCCCAAATCTACGGCAATGAGGTCGCTGTTGGCAAAGCTATCAAAGCTTCAGGCCTACCGCGCGAGGAATTTTTCATCACTACTAAGCTCTGGGTTTCAGATTTCTCTTATGAGGGAGCCAAAGAGGAATTTGCCGCATCCTTGGAGCGATTGGACATGGATTATGTAGACCTTTATCTCATTCACCAACCATTTGGAGATATTTTTGGAGCTTGGCGTGCTATGGAGGAACTCTACAAAGAAGGTAAGATTCGTGCTATTGGTGTATCAAATTTCAAATCAGACCAATTAGCCAACCTTGCCGCCTTTAACGAGGTAACTCCAGCAGTTAACCAAATCGAACTCCATGTCTTTAACCAACGGAATGAAGAACGTGCCTATATGGCAGAAAAAGGTGTCGTTGCGGAAAGTTGGGGAGCTTTGGCTGCTGGTCAATTCGATGTCTTCTCAAATCCAGTCTTAGTTGAAATTGCTAGAAAATATGAGAAAACGACTTCTCAAGTTATGTTGCGCTGGCATTTGCAATTAGGCCTAGTTTCATTGGCTAAGTCCGTTACACCAACTCGCATTCAAGAAAACTTTGATATTTTTGACTTTGAATTATCAGCTGAAGACATGGAAAAAATTTCTAGTCTGAATACAAATACGACACTTTTTGAAGATCATCATTCAGCAAAAGCTGTCGAAATTATTGCTGGATTTGTTGGAAAATCATTTTAATAGGTATAAAGTGCGGTAAATAAGGAGAAAGTGGGATGACAACATTATTTATAAACGGTAGTCCCAATAAAAATGGCAATACCGTCGCTTTAGCCAAAAAATTATTAGGAGATCAATCTTTTGAAACGCTTCATCTAGCTGATTATAAAATTTATGATTACGGACAAGATTTCTCAGATGATCAATTTGAAGAGGTGCTAGCAAAGCTATTTGAAGCAGATACAATTGTGCTTGGCTCACCAGTCTATTGGCATAGCATCAATGGTTTGGTACGGAATTTCCTGGATCGACAGTATAATCGTGTCGAAGATCAGCTCATCGGAAAAGTGTTGTATTTCATCTTTCAAGGCTCAGCTCCGACGCAGGAAGTTCTTGATATGGGAAACTACACTATGAGCCGTTATGCCGGCTTGTATGGAATGAACTACAAGGGTATGATAACTAGGTAAGGAAGGGAGAGGTTCATGAAGAAACTAAGTTTATTTTTCTAGGATTTTTGACAGTTTTTGTCCTTGTTGCAAGTAGCAGTGGTAAGCAGAGTACGCAAACAAGTGAGACAGCTAGCAGTCAAACGGCGGAATCCAGTCAAGAAGCCAGTTCGGCAGATGATAGTCAAAAAATTCTTGTTGCTTATTTTTCCGCCTCTGGAAATACAGCCATGATTGCCCAAGATATCGCTTTTGAAACAGGTGGAAATCTATTTGAAATCAAACCACAGAATCCATATAGCGAGGCTGATTTGAATTGGACAGAAGAAAATAGTCGTGTCGTCCAAGAGTATCTCAATGAGTCCCAACGGGAAACGCCTTTGGAAGTAGTGAGTCCTGAAAACTGGGCAGATTATGATGTTATTTTTATTGGCTATCCTATTTGGTGGCAAGAAGCTGCCTGGCCTATCAATGATTTCGTTGAAGAAAATGACTTTTCAGGAAAAACAGTCATTCCATTTGCGATATCTACTAGCTCTGATTTAGGGGAAAGTGGAAATTTACTAGCAGGGATGGCAGGAACAGGCAACTGGGAAGAAGGGCAACGGTTTAGTTCATCAGCTACAAGCTCAGAAGTAGCTGAATGGCTTACTGAGATAGGATATTAAGATTTCTATGGAAAGAGAGAACAACTCTTTATTCTCACAAGAAATAAATTTTGGTATAATACTCCTTATTAAGGAGGAGTGAACATGTATTTAATGTCAAAAGAGCGTTTAATCGCTTTTACAGATGCCGTCTTGGCGATTATCATGACGATTTTAGTTTTGGAATTAGAACGGCCGGATCAGATTAGCTGGCAGGCTCTATGGGATTTGCGGACCAATTTTTTCGCTTACACCATTTCTTTCTTCTGGTTGGGAACCATGTGGGTTAATCTGCATCGTAGTTGGGATGTGATTGATAAAATCAACACCAATTTGGTTTGGAGTTCGATTGTTCTACTTTTTTTCTCCTCATTTTTCCCTTATACAACAGCCCTTGTTTCTGCTGATTTTAATAACCCAGTAGCCCAGACCTTGTACGGTTTGATAGTGCTACTTGTAACAGCCAGCAATGTCTGGATGTATCGTGAATTAGAGCTTCTCAATCCTGCTATTAGCAAAGATCAAGGATTTAATATTTTAGACCGTGCAGGCATGTTGGATATTGCCTTAAAAGTCATTGGGCTTCTCCTATCCTTAACCATTTATCCACCTGCCATGATGTGGGTTGTCTTAATCACCGCCATGGTGATTGTGATTCCGCGGTCTATCTAAAAAGCATCATCGTCCCTACTGAAAGGTGGCGAAATATCGAGTCATTAAACTTAGGGAAAGGTTTAAATAGGTCAAAATAACATACACAAAAAGTTATCGTCAGTGTTTTGAAGTCAAATTATATTAGCTAATCCAAAATGGAGGATACTCATGGAATATACACAATTGGGAAACACAGGGTTAACCGTTTCAAAACTATGTTTGGGCTGTATGAGTTTTGGTGAAGCAGCACGTGGTTTTCAATCCGGCTGGATACTCGATGAAGAGAAGAGTCGCTCGATCATCAAAAAAGCACTGGATGCAGGAATCAATTTTTTTGATACAGCTAATATTTACGGTTTTGGCTCTAGTGAAGCATTTTTAGGGCGGGCTATTCGTGAGTTTGCTAAGCGCGAAGAAGTCGTCGTTGCTACAAAAGTTTTCTTTGGAGATAGTACCTTTGGTAATGGACAAATACCAGCTCCTAATACGGCAGGTTTATCCCGCAAAGCAATTTTCCATCAAGTGGACGCTAGTTTGAAACGTCTGGGAACAGATTATATCGATATTCTTTATATCCACCGTTGGGATTATAATACCCCAATTGAGGAAACGATGGCTGCGCTTAATGCTTTGGTGCGTGCTGGTAAAGTTCATTATCTCGGAGCTTCTGCTATGTACACCTGGCAATTTCAAAAGGCGCAATACATTGCTGAGAAAAATGGCTGGACCAAGTTTTCAGTCATGCAAAATCATTACAATTTAATTTACCGTGAAGATGAGCGAGAAATGATCCCATTTTGTCAGGATTCAGGAGTAGCTTTGGTACCTTATAGCCCTCTGGCAGCTGGCCGAATTGTCCGCGACTGGTCAGCTGATACAGCCCGCAGTAAAACGGATGAGACCAATAAAGCTAAATATGACCACCAAAAGGAACAAGACTACCCTATCGTGGAACGTGTCGCAGAACTGGCCAATCGCTATCAGGTCAGTCGTTCGCAGATTGCACTGGCTTGGCTGTGGAACAAAGGTATTCATTCGCCCATCGTTGGTGTGACCAAAGAACAGTACCTAGATGATTTTATGGGAGCATTCGAGGTTCGCTTGACGAAAGCCGATATGACCTATCTTGATGAACTCTACCGACCACATGCCATTGTTGGAGCTTTATAATACGCCCATTTTTAATTATCTCGTCCTTTCAAAAAAGGGACTTAAAAGCGTTTGATCAACTCTTCTACTATAAGTTCAAAGGACGTACTCCCCATATAATTTTCAGAAAAATAAGCGATAAACCACCAAGATCTTACCAAATGTTCATTGTAGTAAGATCTTGGTGGTTGGTTGCTATAAGTAGGGAAGTTATTGACGAAGTAGCGATACCGGTTCTATCTATATGGACTTCCGACTAGCTTTTGTCACCACCATCTGAGCGTCATCTAAAACGTACAAGCCACAGAAGTCCCCAGTGTTTAGGGCGGCGATGGCTTCGTTTGAAAAGTGCATGGCATGAACGTCAAATCCGATGGAGCTTCCATCTTCAAAATGAGCCTTGAAAGCTTTATTGGAAACGGTGTGTTCTAGCGTAAAACGGGTAGGCAGATTTTCGCTGTGCCCGACGACTGTCTCAACCTCAAGATCAAGGACGCGGACATGCTTGATGAATTGATAGCCACCCTCTGGAGCAGCCTCAAGGGTTAAACTCGCAAAATGATCGGAGTTGATAATCACTGCTAGGCCGAGTCGACCTTGGTTGACAAGAGTGTTGGCAGTGTCTAGGACCACTTCAAAGCTCTCTTCGTGTTCGGTCTGCCGAAGGGCTAAAAAGGAAGGTGTCGCTAGATCATTGAGCCGGATAGCAGATCCTGTCAGGCTGAGGGAGTCAGCTCCGATTTTCAGACGATCAGTGAGGTCCGAGCGGAGGCTGACCCATTCTGGATGGAGGCTCTCTGTCGTGAAGTTGTCCTCGAAAGGCTTTAGTTGTTGCGGATTTTTCAGAACTTTGGCATGGTCTGGGAAGGCTGTCAGATCGACCAGTTGAGAAGGACTGCCATCATTGATGACTGGCCAATCGCCTGACCAATCTACAGGGTAGAGCAAGGTTTCACGACCAATATTGGTAAAGTGTACAAAACCGACAGAAGCAGGACGTGTGCCTAGACAGGTCAGCCACCAGTTTCCTGCCGTATCTTGAAAGAGGTCAGCATGTCCGATATTCTGAAGGGGCTCGTCCGCTCGGTCACGGTTGGTAAAGAGAGGATTTTTAGGCGCAGCTTCATCAAAAGGTCCCCAAAGATTTTGCCCTCTAAACATGGTAATCATATGCCCAAGGCCTGTTCCGCCTTCAGCCATAAGAAGGTAGTAGTAGTCGTCTTTTTGGATGATGTGAGGGCCTTCAACATCGCGTCCACCTGTGCCCAAGGTCAAGACTTCAGGACCACGTAAAATGGCACCGGTTTCTAGGTTGATTTCGACCTGTTGAATAGCCTTAGTGCCCTTGTCATCAATGTAGCCCGTGAATTGGACATAGGTCTTGCCATCTTCAAAGAAGAGGTCTGGATCAATACCGAAGATATCCACGACGACTCGGTTATCCTCCCAGATAATGGCTTGCCCATCATCAACTAAACGTCCACGGATGATGAAGTTTTTGAACTCAGCAAAGTTCGTTGTGATGACATAAAAATGCCCATCGTGGTAACGGATACAGACTGCAAAGATTCCTTCATTTGATTTTGATTGTCTTAGATCGGCCTGTTCAGGTTTTGTGGCAATACTTGGCAATTGGGTCCAGTTGAGCAAATCTGTGGAGGTTGAAAGGGCAATGCCTGGGTAATATTCAAAGGTCGAATTGACCATGTAGTATGTTTCCCCAACACGGACAATTGATGGGTCGGGATACATGCCACGTAGGATAGGGTTTTGATAGTGAGTTACAGTCATGAAAAGTTCCTTTTTAAGCTAAATCTGTGCGATTTTGTAGGTGATAGTCACCGTTAATTTTGACTAACTGGGCGAATTGTGGCATTTCTTGGTAGCGATCATTGGGGAAATGATAAGCGATGCGTTTGACATGGTCAATTCCCGTAAAGACCATGGCATGACCACCATTCTCAGGGAAAAGAGGAGTATCCAGCTGAATCCATGGGCCTTTAATGATTCCAGATGCTGATTTGGCTAGACCAACAGCGTATCCTTTTGTTCCCCAGCTGGACCATAACATGAAAAGTTCTCCATCATCGTCTTTAAAGATAGATGGGCCATCTGTCAAGTAGACATCTCCGTCTAAACCAAACTCAGATTTTGCAAAAGGGACTGGTTTTGCCCAGTTCGCATCCGCTGCTGAAAATAATTTAGTGGGTGTACCTAAGGGCTTGGTCAGGTCATTTGATAAAGGCAATAAACACATATCTCCATCTGGTGACGTCTCAAATGAGTGAGAGAAGATTAAGTAGGGAGTACCCTTTTCAACATAAAGTGTTCCATCAATAGCAGCCCAATTTTTAGGCGTCAATCGTTCGCTAATAAGTGAAAAGGGACCAGTAGGATTATCAGCCTCTAGGAGATAAATGCCTTTATGACGATCTGGAGCACCGAGAGTAGTCAAGAGATAGAATTTGCCATTATAAACATAGACTTCGGGCGCCCAGAAATTCTGTGTCGCAAAGAAATCCTCATCACGATTAAAAATTTCAATCGGTCCTTCCCAGTTGATTAAGTCTACAGATGTATAACAATCAAAACCAGAAGCGTCGGACCAGGTCGTCTCACTCCGTGTGCCATAGAGATAATAAATCCCATTATGAACCAGAATGTAAGGGTCTCGGATGGTAATGTCACTTCGTTTCATTGTGTCTCCTCTTTTAAACGCTACCTTAGCTATTGAAATCTGTTTTTATCTTGGTGAAATCAAGATCTGCCGTACTCTGGAAGCGCAGTCTAGCATGCTTTAGCTCTTCTCCGCCTACAGCTACTGAATAAGCGCCAGAAGCGTTAATAGCTGTTACACCAGCGACAGCATCTTCAACACCGATGCAGTCTGCTGGGGCCAAGCCAAGTCCTTGAGCTGCCGCTAGGAAAATATCAGGCGCTGGTTTACCGTTAGCAACGTTAGCAGGGTTTGCAATGGCATCAAAAGCATCTGAAAGGCCTAATTTCTCCAAAATCAGAGGCCCATTTTTAGAAGCTGATGCCAGAGCTAGCTTGACGCCATTTTCCTGTAACGTTTGAATAAAGTCAGCAATGCCTGGTAGGATATAATCCGGTGTTAAGACTTCTAACGCTTCAACGTAGGCCTCATTTTTTTCCCCAGCCAGACGAGCAAACGCGTCAGCTGGGACACGGATATGAAGATGGTCTAAGATAACACGAAGGGAATCTTCACGGCTAACGCCTTTGGTTTTTTCTTCCAATTCATCAGGGAGGTCAGCATTGAAATATTTTTTAATGAGGTTCCGCCAAGCAGCAAAGTGGAAGACAGCAGTGTCAGCAATGACACCGTCTAAATCAAATAAAGCACCTTTAAACATAGAACGTCCTTTCTCAATGGAGCAAAAAGAGATGACTCGTCGGTGTTCTTTGAACATCAGCAGTCCACCTCTTTTTTAGTTGTTAGGAGTGGCGTTGAGCCAGAATTGGTGTAGCTTCTAAAACAGTATTGATCTGCTTCAAATGCTCATCTGAAATGGTGATAAATGGTAGAATGGCATTGAGCTTAGTAAGAGACATTTTGCCAAGTCCGCCGTGAACAGCATCAGGATCCTTACGGAAGAAATCAAGGACAGGATCGATAGCATCAATTTGTTCGATTAGGTAATCGTCAGCCATGATTTCTGCAGCAGTTGTTTCGGCAGAGTAGTGTTCGATGTAATTTTGATTTGGGACATAGCTAATGTCATAGTGACCAGCAGTCAGATCAAATTGACCACCTTGGCGACTGTCGCCATTTACCATGACAGCAACGTTCTCAGAACGTGGCAGGGTGACATGAGCAGTGCTGCCAAATGGGATCTTGATTGCCATCTTGATGGTATGGTTATCATCAGACTCGATGTGGTAAGAGACAGAGATAGGACCATACGGGCTATCAAATTCTCCCGAAACCTGATCCAAACGGTAATCAAATTCGGGAGCAATATCAAACGCTTGGTACCCTTTTTGCGGGTTACGGATACCCACGACATATTTATAGGCCCACTCCATAATGGCACCAATAGAGTAGTGGTTGAGGGAATTCATGCCCTCAGGATTCATGCTGCCATCAGGCTCGACAGAGTTCCAGCGTTCCCAGATTGTGGTTGCTCCCATATTAACCGCATAGAGCCAGCTTGGCAGGTCTTCCAGAAGGAAAATCTTGGTTGCCAATTGATGTTGCCCAAATTGAGAGAGCATTTGGTTGATAAATGGTGTCCCAACAAAACCAGTCTTAAGGTGATCGTCATCCTTGTGGAGGCGAGCGACTAAATCCTTAGTCACACGTTCACGGAGCTCTTCTGGGACCAAGTCAAATTGGAGCGTTAAGGCATATGCTGTCTGTGTATCGATGGTGAGGCGTCCTGTTGCTGAGATGTATTCGTTGCGAATAGCGTCTAAAATAGCAGCAGATAGTTGGCCATAATACGTAGCATCTGCGTCATTTTCCAAGAGTTTAGCCGTTTCTGCTACGATATGCGCTGAATAATGGTAGTAGATCGATGCGATAAAGTCTTCGTCTGTTTTACCGGTTGGCATGGCAGGGTTTTCGCCGTCAAGAGCTAGCCAGTCACCAAATTGGAAACCGCCTGTCCAGAGGTTTTGGGTCTTGGTTTGACGTCCAATCCAGTCCACCCAAGCTTTCATATATTGATAGTGCTCTGTAAGAATGCTGGCATCTCCAGTTGCCTGATAGGTGTTCCAAGGGACGACGGTTGTGGCGTCTCCCCAGATGGCGCCACCTCCATCGGGGTTGCCAAAAGATGGGGCATACATGGGTGAGCGACCGTCGTTGAGGTCTTGTTCGATGGCGAGATCTTTGAGGTATTTGCGGTAGAAGGCATAGACATCCATATTAAAGAGGGCAGTGTTTGAGAAGACATTAGCGTCTCCGGACCAACCCAGACGCTCATCACGTTGCGGGCAGTCTGTTGGAACATCAAAGAAGTTTCCTTTTTGACCCCAAATGACGTTTTCAAAGAGGCGGTTGACTTTAGCGTTGTTAGTCGTGATATGACCGGTAGAGACCATATCTGAGTAGATGACATCTGCCTTGAAATCTTCTGGATGGATGACATCAAACCCTTCGACTTTCATGTAACGAAACCCATAGTAGGTAAAGGCTGGTTGGACCCATTTTTCTTCACCGTCAGAGATATACTCAAAAGCAGCTCGAGCGGATCGGAGGTTTTCTTTATAGAAATTACCTTCTTGAAGAATTTCCCCAACTTGGAGGAAGACTTTCGTTCCTTTAGGCAATCGATTATAAAAGCGGAAGAGCCCAGCGTGGTTTTGCCCGAAATCAAGGACAGTCTCGCCCGCAGGGGTATTCAGAACTTCGACAACATCCAACGTTTCTTTGACTACGAGTGGGAGGCTGAGGCGGTCTGTCAAGACAGCGTAGTCACCCTCTACTAGGACAACAGGTTCCCAATCCGTGATTTCTTTAGAGTCATCACGGTCTTCACCGTAGTAAATGGCTGATTTGCTTACACGACCAGCAGTCGTTTCCCAAGAAGCATCGGTTGAAATGATCTCGGAGCTACCATCTTCGTAGTCAATATGGTACTCTGCAAGAGCTCGGTGCTGATCACCATAGATACAATCTATGCCTTCAATAAAGCCATAAGCCCCTTTGAACCAACCATCAGCTGTCGAGATCAGTAATTCATGGTCGCCTTGGGTAAAAGCGCTCGTCACATCATACGTTTGGAGTTGAACCCATTGATCATAGGCTGTTTGCCCTGGAGCTAAGAATTCCTTGCCTACTTTTTGCCCATCAATGAAGGTTTCATACACCCCCAAAGCTGTCATGTAGAGGCGAACTTTAGCGACGGGTTTAGCTACTGAAACAATCTTACGGAACAGTGTGTTTTGGATCTCTTTATCCTTATTGGCAATCCATTTAGCCTCAAAAGCTTCTGTCATCTTCCCTGTTTCAAAGAAAGAGGTCGCTGAAATAGTCTGGCCATCAGTTGTTTTTAGGTTCACAATCACGTCATAGCGTGTGCGTGGTGCTAAGTCAAGGTTTAGTTCAAAGCTGTTACTATCAAATGGAATAAAATCAGACCGATGGACAAGGCTGTCTCCGCTTTTGATTTCTACTTGTTTTTCAACAGTCTCAAATTGCTCTGCTTCTACCTTAAAGCCAACGTGGAGGCTTTTGTACTCAAAACCTAGGGGCTCGGTCATGTGATTGATGGTAATAGTTGTAATTTTCATGTGAAAGAGATCTCCTTGTTTAGAGTTTGGCGGTGAAATCACCACAGAATGGGTCTACTGGGCTAATGCCCTTAAAGGGAGAGTGACCTGCCAATTTGTCAAGCGTTGCTTTGACCGTTCCTGGATTGCCAGTATAAGCGTTGATAAAGGTTGATAGGTAAGGAGCGTCAAAGAGATGGTAAGGATTTGCAGTTGATACAAAGACTGTCGGAATATCACGCATATACCATGGGGCGTTTGCTGCCATCAGTTGAATCCAATTGAGGCGGGTCGTTGTTTGGTTGCTTGCTGTTTCAACATTAGCAACAAACAATGCCAAATCAAATTTAGCCTTGTGATCAGCAACGCCTTCTTCAAAGATTTCGTGGAAGTCTAGGCCTTTTTCACCGTAGAGGGTGACTTCAAAACCTTGTGCCTCAAGGCCTTCTTTAAAGAGGTCGGTGACTTTGCCGCCTTCTTTAAACCCGCCGCCATCAGCGTCACCAAGGACGGTGAGACGAATACGAGGGTATTTTTCAGGAGTTAATGGCAAGAGGTTGTCCCGGTCTTTGACCAAGGTGACAGCTTGGTCGGCAACAGCTTCAGACAGCTTGAGATGCTCTTCAGACTTGAGGGTGATAGCGTCAGGGACTGGGAAGGTGTAGTGGCCAGAGGCATCCATTAAGCCTTGAGAAAGCTTGGTTGCAAGGATACGGGTCACTGCCTCATCGAGGCGTTCTGATGAAATCGCGCCATTTTCAACAGCAAGTCTCACTGCTTGGTAATCCTCGTCAATGTTTTTGTTGAAAAGGATCATATCAATACCAGCATTGATGGATGCTACTAAAAGTTCCGTGCGAGGTAGAATCACATTATAACCAATCATAGCCGTTGCATCGGTGATGGCAAGACCATTGAAACCGAGTTCTTGGCGCAAGAGGCCATTGATCAAAAGAGGTGAAGCGGACGCAGGGCGCAAATCCTTATCAGCAATACCAGGTTGTAATTTACGTTCCCAGGCTGGTTGTAGGATATGCCCAATCATGACACTTGGAGCGCCCTGGTCAATCAAGGTTTTATAGATGTGACCGAAACTGTCCATCCATTCGTCAGCAGAGAGGCTATTAACGCTCGACAAGAGGTGCTGATCCCGTTCATCAACGCCGTCTCCTGGGAAGTGCTTAATGACCGGGATGATATGGTTTTCTTCAAAACCTTTGATTTGCGCCTGACTCATGGCAAGGACACGATCCTTATCGCTGCCATAAGTTCGCGTATTGGTGATCGGATTTCGAAAGTTCCTATCAATGTCGATAATCGGTGCAAAGGACATGTTACAACCAACCTGGCTAGCTTCGTAAGCTGATACGCGACCAAGCTGGTAAGCAGCATCGGGATTGTCAGTCGCTGCGATTTGAAGGGGATTGCCAAACCAGGTTCCTTCCGAGATAATGCCATTGCCACCCGATTCAAGGTTAGCCGCGAGAAAAAGAGGGTACTTGCTATAGTCTTGAATTTTGGCAATCTGTGCCTTTAATTTTTCAGCTGGACCAGGACGATACATCATCCCGCCAGGTCTGTATTTGCTGATAAACTGGGCTAAATCTACTTGATCTTCGTCCTGTCCGATGACAAAGAAGAGCTGTCCGATTTTGTCTTCCATGGATAAGTTTTGGACAGAAGTCTCCACGAATGCGATCTGTTCTTCTGTGAGTAAATAAGGTTTTTGACGTAAGTCGACCATATAGGACCTCCATAGTATTCATTACTCCTATTGTAATCGTTTTTATGTCCATAAACTAGTGTGAAATTTAATGGCTTGTGTGTTCATTTCGTAGTTCTTTTTACAAAATATGGTATGATAGGATAGAAAAAAGAGGTGATGCAAAATGGAAACGATCTTAAAATTTTTGGAGCAGGACCGTCCGCAATATGATTGGGAGGAATTGCAAGACAAGATGAGGCCAGTTCCTATCCAATATATCGGTCAAGAGCCTGTTTTTGAATTCTTTAACACACTGAGTGATGATCTTTATATCAATCCTCAACCGATTTCAATCTCGGTTAACCCAATCGAGTCAGAAGTTCCCTTTCACCTTCATAATTATGTGGAAATGATTGTTGTTCTTAAAGGCAGGGCGGACATTGTCATGGAGCATGAAACCTTGGAACTTCAACAAGGAGATATTCTGGTTGTTGGAACCAATACCATCCATCGTAATCGCAAGATTAGCTCAGAAGACTTAGTGGTCAATATTGCCATGAAAAGTACAGCCTTCTCTCTCAATGATTTGGATTTCATGCGTCAAGGGACAGGGACCAATCTGTCGGATATGCTTTTCTTTGGACCAGCAGAGAGTGATTTTTCAGGCTCTTACACCATTTTTAAAACGGAGAATAATCCCAAAATCCGTGAAACGATTCTTGATATCGTTGAAGAATACTATCATACCGATATCCAAAGCAATCAGCTAATCCGCCTCAGTCTTCTTAGTCTGTTCGCAAGACTTATTCGGCTATCAGCTAATAGTGCCCAAGTGATCCAGAAAAATGCCAAATCGTCCAATACGCTCCTGTCGCTCTTGCTTTATATTGAGAAGAATTATGCGACGGCTACTCTAGAAGATATGGGAGAGGAATTTGGATTTAATCCGAACTACCTGTCTACTTACCTCAAAAAGCATACTGGCAAATCCTTTATCAAGTTGATTCATCTGCAACGGGTCAATATCGCAGCAGAATTCTTAACGTTAACAAGTGCACCAATAGAGAAGATTGCGATCAAAGTTGGCTATGAGAACCCTTCTTATTTCTATAAGGTTTTCAGGAAAATTGTAGGCATGTCACCAGCAGAGTACCGGGACAATTTCCAAAATTAAGGCGATGCTCGGTCAATAGGGCGGGAGGTACCTAGCGTTTAATGCATCGTGTAAGGGCGCAAAGAGAACCGGTCGATTGTGTTTGCTCCTTTGTCTTCCAATTGGGCCGTTTTGAGTTTTAATCCCAATAGCTAGGTGTAGAAGATTGCTCTGCTATGGAAAAGGGCACAAGAAAAGGCAAGGAATTGCCTGTAACGGTCTTAAAAATAGGGTTAGTTTAAGGCAAGTAGCCTTATTTTTTGATATAATAGATAAGATTATAGAAAAGAGGCAAGTGTGTATGAAGCTTATTTTTATGGGGACACCCGATTTTGCAGCTCGCGTTTTAGAGGGGCTTTTGGCAGATGAAACCTATGAAGTGATTGCGGTGGTTACCCAGCCAGATCGGGCGGTTGGACGCAAGAAGGAAGTTCGGCTGACGCCTGTTAAGGCAGTAGCTGTTGCACACGGTATACCTGTTTATCAGCCTGAAAAATTGTCGGGTAGCCCGGAATTGGAGGAGCTGATGGCGCTGCCAGCAGTGGGAATCGTGACCGCAGCTTTTGGACAATTTTTGCCGGAACGCCTGTTGAAACAGTTTGAATTTGCGGTCAATGTCCATGCTTCCTTGCTACCTAAGTACCGTGGAGGGGCTCCTATCCATTATGCCTTGATTAATGGTGATGAGCAGGCAGGGGTGACATTGATGGAAATGGTTAAGGAGATGGATGCTGGCGATATGATTGCCAACCGAGCAGTCCCGATTGAGGAAACGGATACTGTTGGGACGCTTTTTGATAAACTAGCCTTGGTCGGTAGAGAATTGCTCCTCGAAACCTTGCCTGCTTATGTAGCAGGAGATATTGTGCCCCAGTCACAGGATCCGGAACAAGTCAGTTTCTCCCCTAATATAACCCCTGAGCAGGAGAAGATTGATTGGACCAAGACCAATCGTCAAGTGTTCAATCAGATCAGAGGCATGAACCCTTGGCCAGTGGCCCATGCTTTTCTAAATGGAGAGCGGTTCAAAATTTATGAGGCAACACCAGTGGAAGGTCAAGGTCATCCGGGAGAGATCCTTGAAAAGACCAAACAGAGCCTAGTGGTTGCGACTGGCCAGGGTGCCTTGAGCTTAGAGCGGGTACAACCTGCAGGCAAACCTCAACTGCAGATCAGAGATTATCTCAATGGCAATGGTCGTGACCTGAAAGTGGGGGATTATTTTGACTAAACACTGGCAAAAGACAGCGAGGGGAACGGCTCTTACTGTCTTAGAAGGGGTTTTTGAACAAGGAGCTTTTTCGAATTTAGCGCTCAAACAAGAACTTAACAGAAGCGCTCTCAGTGACCAAGATAAGGCTTTGGTGACGGAGCTGGTTTATGGCACCGTCTCGCGAAAGATCACCTTAGAATGGTACCTATCTCACTACATCGCAGATCGAGACACCTTGGACAGCTGGGTTTATAGTTTGCTGATGCTCAGTCTATACCAGTTGCTCTATCTAGACAAGCTACCGGATCGGGCAGTGGTCCACGAGGCAGTGTCCCTGGCCAAGCAGCGTAAATTGGGAGCAGATAAGTTTGTCAATGCTGTTCTCCGCAAAATCCTCGGCGCCGATCTGCCAGAGATTGCAACGATTAAGCGGGTTAACAAGCGCTATTCCGTCCAATATTCTTTACCGGTTTGGCTAGTTGGCTACCTGATAGACGTTTACGGACTGGAACGTGCCCTTAAGATATTTGAGAGCCTTTTACTCCGAAGCAAGGCGAGTGTTCGGGTAACACAACCAGAACGCTTTAAGGAAATTATGACGGCAACGGGGAGTCGTCCGTCAGTCTTAGCCAAGCATGGTTTGGTGAAAGACCAAGGCCATTTTGCAGGGACGGATTATTTTAAGACAGGCGCCTTGGCCATCCAGGATGAGACCAGTCAGTTAGTAGCACCAACCCTTGCCTTAAAGGGAGATGAGTTTGTCTTGGACGCTTGCGCTGCTCCTGGAGGCAAGACGGTTCACATGGCCTCTTACCTAGATCAGGGGCGAGTCATAGCTCTTGATTTATACGAGCACAAGTTAGCTTTGATTCGGGAAAATGCCGAACGTCTAGGGCTGTCGGATAAGGTTAAAACGCAGGTATTAGATGCAAGGGATGTTCACCGTGTGTTTGGGCCGGATACCTTTGATAAGATTTTAGTGGATGCCCCTTGTTCAGGAATTGGTCTGATCAGGCGTAAGCCAGATATCCGATATAATAAGCAACTGTCCGATTTCAAGGAGTTACAAGTCCTTCAGCTATCGATCTTAGATAGTGTTTGTCAAACCCTTAAAAAAGATGGTATAATAACTTATAGCACTTGTACGATTACCCCTGAAGAAAATATTCAGGTTGTCGAGCAGTTTTTAGCCCGACATCCTGAATTTGAGCAGGTTACTCTGAGTCATGAAAAGAAAGAGATAATGGTGAATGGTTGCCTGATGATCACGCCAGAGCTTTATCAGACGGATGGGTTCTTTATCGCACAATTTAGAAGAAAACTTTAGAAATTGGAAGGAAACTTACCAAGTATGAAAATTTCATTGCTGACAAATGTTGGGCAAAAACGTTCCAATAACCAAGACTATGTCAATGTCTATACGAATAAACAAGGTATTCAGATGATTATCCTCGCAGATGGTATGGGAGGGCACCGCGCTGGGAATATTGCCAGTGAATTAGCGGCGACAGCTTTAGGAGGCGCTTGGGTAGGGACAGATTTGGCGGACCTTAATAGTGTGCGGGAGTGGTTTATTATTCATTTGGAAGAAGTTAATCAAACGATTAGAGCCAAAGGGCAAGAGGAAGCCTACCAAGGAATGGGCACTACGATTGAAGCGGTTGTTATCATTGACCAGCAGATGATCTTTGCTCATATTGGTGATTCACGGATTCATCTGGTGCGTGGTGAGGAAATTTTGACTCTCACTAGTGATCATTCGCTAGTTAATGCGCTCTTGCGTGCAGGCCAGATTACTCCAGAAGAAGCAGCAGTTCATCCGCAGAAAAATATTATTACCCAGTCATTGGGACAGCGTGATCCTGTTGAACCAGATATTGCCATCAAGACTCTGGAAGTTGGCGATTACCTGGTCATTAATAGTGACGGTTTGACCAATATGGTTTCTCAACAGGATATCTACGACATCATGGTCAGTGAAGTATCTTTGGATGATAAGGCAGAGACCCTGATCCGTTTTGCCAACAATGCGGGAGGTTTGGATAATATTACAGTCGCACTTGTCCATATTGACCAGGAGGGTAGTTGATGATTCAAATCGGAAAAATATTCGCTGGACGATACAAGGTCATTGAACAGATTGGTCGTGGTGGCATGGCGGATGTTTATCTGGCGAGGGACTTGATTCTAGACGGTGAAGAAGTTGCTGTCAAGGTTCTGAGGACCAATTACCAGACAGATCCCGTTGCCATTCAGCGTTTCCAGCGTGAAGCGCGTGCCATGGCGGATCTGGATCATCCGAATATTGTCCGCATCAGTGATATCGGCGAGGAAGACGGTCAGCAGTACCTGGCTATGGAGTATGTTGATGCGCTAGATCTTAAAAAATACATTACCAGACGGGCTCCCTTTGCCAATGAAGAGGCAGTCCGCGTTATGGCGCAGATTTTGCTGGCCATTCGTCTGGCTCATCAAAAAGGGATTGTCCATCGCGACTTGAAGCCTCAGAACGTGCTTCTAACCAAAGAAGGAACAGCCAAGGTCACGGATTTTGGGATTGCAGTTGCCTTTGCAGAGACCAGTCTGACCCAGACCAATTCCATGTTGGGATCGGTTCACTACCTGTCTCCTGAACAGGCGCGTGGGTCTAAGGCGACGGTGCAGAGTGACATTTATGCTATGGGGATTGTCCTCTATGAAATGTTGACAGGCCATATTCCTTACGATGGGGATTCTGCGGTGACGATTGCCCTGCAGCACTTCCAAAAGCCCCTGCCATCCATCATCGCTGAAAATCCTCGGGTTCCTCAAGCCCTTGAGAATGTAGTTATCAAGGCGACTGCTAAAAAGTTATCCGATCGTTACCAGACGGTTGAAGACATGTACACTGATTTGGTGACCAGCTTGTCGCCAGAGCACCGTAATGACCGTAAGCTAGTCTTTCTTGATAATAAGGTGGATAGCAAGGTCCTGCCTAAGGTTTCGCAAGCGACAACAGAGTATCGACCGACTCACACGCCTCCAGTTCAGTCACAGCCGTCCACGCAACCGATTACTTATGATTATGATGGCGATCAACTAGCTGCCCAGAAAAAGGTGAAGAGGCGTATCAAAACACGCTACAAACTCTTGTTTGGTGCCATTCTCTTGACCATCGCAGCCCTGTATGCCATTTTCCTGACTACGCCGGTCACAGTGACGGTTCCTGATGTTGCCAATCAGACGGTTGAACAAGCAAGGTCGAGTCTGGCAGATGCTGGATTGAGGGTTGGCGAGATTGCTGAAGCCTCTAGTGACACAGTAGAAGCGGGCCTAGTCATCGAAACAGATCCAGGAGCTGGTGTGAGCAAGCGCAAAAACGCGACGGTTAGATTGATTGTTTCAAAAGGAGACAGGGATTTTGCCCTGGGGGATTACAGGGGACAAGCTTACAGCGATGTGGTATCAGCGTTGACAGATATGGGAATTGATGACTCTAAAATTAAGATAGAAGAAGTGGAAAATGCAGATTACGCTGTTGGAACGATCATTGATCAGTCCATTGAACCAGGGGCTATCTATCATCTAGACAAGCCAAAAACGATTACCTTTAAGGTAGCTAAAGCGATGTCCACTATCAGCATGCCGAATCTGACTGGATTAACTTATAAGGAAGCTATCAATGTGTTGGTGGGCTTGGGGGTTAAGAGCAATCAAATTACAACGGCACCAGAAAATGTCAGTGCAACCGCTAAGGTAGAGTCACAAAGTGTCTATGCCTTTACAGAAGTTTACCCGTCTACTTTAGAAGTGGTGCTCTACTTTGCTTCGGAAGAAACCTCCACCTCCTATGTAAATGAATCGGTGTCAACCGAATCAACGACTAAATCCGGGGTTTATTCTGAAACGACAGTGACAACGGAACCTTCCTTAGGCAACGAATAAATGAAAACTGTAGCTCGTTGGGCTGCAGTTTTTACACCCTCAGACGGATGGTATTTGTGGAATTTTTGGTAAAATAGAAGAAGTAACACTACTCTTCGTGAATCAAAATCAGACGGTGTCGGTCCTGAACATGCGGGAAGGCAAAGCGCCTTACGACCCGCCTTTGAATCGCTGCTTTGTTAGATTTTGATCTACTGTATAACTAGGATGTGCGTATGAAAAAAATTGAATTGTTTTTGACCCTTGAGGCCATTCTTCTGACCTTAGCCATGGTGGATATCATGGCGTCTGATCTCCCAAGGTTCATCTTTCTCCTGTTCTTGTTTTTACTAGGGCTCTATTTTTATAGGGGGAAGGATTCGGGCAATCTGCTGTTGACCCTAGTTTCCCTCCTGCTCTTTTTCGTCATTATGGCTAATCCTTATGTGATTTTGGCCTTAATCTTTGGGGTTATTTATATCATGATGAATTCCTTCTCGCGGATGCAAAAACGTGAAAAGTATAAGTTTGTTACCATAGATCAGGCGCCTAAGCGTATCAAGCGTGAGCGGATGCAATGGCTCGGCAATAGAGATTACTTTAACCAGTCGAGTACTTATTATTTTGACGATATTAATATAGTCCGTGTTTTTGGCAATGATGTCATTGATTTGACAGAGGTAGCCATGGCTGGGATGGACAATGTAATTATTGTGCGCAAGAGCTTTGGGACGACTCGGATTGTGGTGCCGGTCGGTGTGGAAGTGGACCTGTCGGCAACAGCGATCTATGGTCATTTGGATTTCTTAGATTTAGTCGAACTCGACCTCCGCAACGAAGCGGTTAAATTTCAGAGCCATCATTTTTTAAACGCCCAAAAGAAGGTCAAGGTGGTGCTGACAACGCTATTTGGTGATATCGAGGTGAGTCGCCAATGAGAAAGTCGAATGTTTTACTGGTTTTAAGTTATTCAGTCCTTTTGATCATTTTGATGGCTTCCAGTCTTTTGTCCATCGTTAAGATGGATTGGGCGGCTCTGACCAAGGACTGGCTACTCTTTTATCAGTTTGTGACGGTCATAGGCCTTTTTAGCATCTCTCTATCAGTAGTCATGCTGGTCTTGGTTCAGATTTCTTCCTTGAATACCAAGTACATGTTCAACCGTCAGCTCAAGCGGATTTTGAACAATAAACCCTTGCGAAAGCAAGCTGATGACGAGTACAACCTCCTCTTGCAACGCTTGTCCACCAAGATGAACGAGGTGACGACCACCCTGCAACAGATTGAGAACCGTGATCTGGAGACCAGGGAGGCTATCATCGAAGAGGAAAGGAAGCGTGTCGCCAGGGATTTGCACGACACCGTTAGCCAAGAGCTCTTTGCGGCTAGCATGATTTTGTCTGGGGTCTCTAGCCAATTGCCCAACCTCAGTCAGGAGCAGATTGGTCAGCAACTTCAGATGGTGAGTGGCATTGTTGACACTGCTCAGAAGGATTTGAGAATCTTGCTCTTGCACCTAAGACCTCTCGAGTTAGAAGGCAAGACCCTTTTAGAAGGCCTTGCTCTCATCCTTCAGGAGGTTAAGGACAAATCAGATGTTACCGTCCTGTTTCACCATGACGATATTGCCATCCCTAAGAATATGGAGACCCACATTTTTCGAATTGCCCAGGAATTTATCAACAATACCCTGCGGCATGCCCAGGCTAAAAATCTTGAGGTTTACCTTTTTCAAAATGAGCATGAGCTGCACTTGCGGATGACAGATGATGGCATTGGCTATGACCAGCAGGTGGTTGATGAAGTTAGCTACGGCTTAAAGAATATTCGTGAGCGCGTGGCGGACATGGCAGGAACCGTGAAGGTCAGAACCGCTCCCCGCAAAGGGGTTGCCATGGACATTCGTGTCCCACTATTAGGAAAGGATAAGGAAGAGTATGGAGATCATTAAGGTAATTTTGGTGGATGACCACCAGATGGTTCGTTTGGGACTCAAGAGTTTTTTAGACCTGCAGGCGGATGTCACAGTTGTAGCGGAAGCCGATAATGGACGCATTGGGGTTGATCAGGCCCTAGCTCTTCGCCCAGACGTTATTATCATGGACTTGGTCATGCCAGAGATGACTGGGATCGAGGCAACACTGGCTATTTTAGCAGAATGGCCTGAGGCAAAAATCTTAGTGCTAACCTCTTATTTGGACAATGCTAAGATTTACCCAGTCCTAGAAGCGGGGGCTAAGGGCTACATGCTAAAGACCTCCAGTGCGGAGGAGATTTTACATGCCATTCGCAAGGTTGCTAGAGGGGAGCTTGCCATTGAGACAGAAGTGGACAAAAAGGTCAAAAATATCAACGTAGACGCCCCGCTTCACCAGCAGTTGACCGCGCGCGAATGGGAGGTCTTAGCCCTCCTAGCTAAGGGCTATGATAACCAAACCATAGCTGACGAAAGCTTCATTTCGCTCAAAACAGTTAAAACCCACGTTTCTAACATTTTATCCAAGCTCAATGTCTCAGATCGGACCCAGGCGGTTGTTTATGCTTTTGAGCATGGACTTGTAGATGAATAAATGAAGCATTCGTGGTATAATAGATAGGCGAGGTTAGTTATGGATAGTAAAACGAAGTACAAAGCTAAAAAAATTAAAGCTATTTTCTTTGATATTGATGATACTTTGAGAGTCAAGGATACAGGATTCATGCCAGAATCCATCAAAGATGTCTTTGCCCAGCTCAAGTCCAAGGGCATTATAACAGGAATTGCCTCTGGTCGAGCTATCTATGGGGTTGTGCCTGAAATTCAGGCCTTAGAGCCAGATTATTTTGTGACCATCAACGGTGCCTACGTCCGATCTCAAAAAGGGGAAGAACTCTTTAGTAGGCCTATTGCTCCTGAAGTAGTCCAGAAATTTGTTGATTGGACCAAGGAAGTTGGCATTGATTATGGCTTTGTTGGCAAGGAACGTGCGGTTGTCTCAAAGGAATCGGCCTTGATCGATCAGGCCATTATCCCAGTCTATGGCAAGTTGGCGGTCGAGCCGGATTTTCATCTGAGCAACGCTGTTTTTCAGATTTGGACCTTTGAAACGGTTGGCGATAGCCTGGGTTTTCCAGAGGAGTTGGCTCAGGATTTGCGTATGGTCCGCTGGCATCCGAACTCTTCGGATGTTGTCATAAAGGACACATCAAAAGCTTTGGGAGTGGCTCAGGTCTTAGAAGCGCTTAAGCTGAAGCCAGAAAATGTCCTGGTTTTTGGAGACGAGCTCAATGACATGGAACTCTTTGATTATGCTGGTCTTGCGATTGCCATGGGGATTTCCCATAAAGACCTGCAAGCAAAGGCAGATTTTGTCACAAAAACAGTAGAAGAAAACGGCATTCAATATGCCTTGGAGGAACTTGGAATGATTGAAAAACAACTGACTTTTCCACAATTGGACTTGGGCGCTGTTGAAGGCCCAATCGCAACCATTAAGACCAATCACGGCGATATGACCCTGAAACTCTTTCCTGAGCAAGCACCTAAAACCGTTGCCAACTTTCTTGGTTTAGCTAAGCAAGGCTATTATGATGGTGTCATCTTCCACCGAATTATCAAAGATTTCATGATTCAAGGTGGAGATCCGACTGGAACTGGCATGGGTGGGGAATCGATCTATGGTGAGAGTTTTGAAGATGAATTTTCAGCTGAGCTTTACAATATCCGCGGTGCCCTATCGATGGCCAATGCTGGGCCAAATACCAACGGTAGCCAGTTCTTTATCGTTCAAAACGACAGTTTAGCATATTCTGCAAAAGAGCTGGTGCGTGGCGGATGGCCTCAAGAAATTGCCGCAGTTTATGCCACAGAAGGTGGAACGCCACACTTAGATCGCCGTCATACGGTTTTTGGTCAGCTGGCGGATGAAGCTTCTTACGAAGTGCTTGACAAGATTGCATCTGTTCAGACAGGACCAGCAGACAGACCGGTTGACGATGTGACCATTGAGACCATCGAGGTCCGTGATTGATGAAGACAGGGGACAAACTAAGGGGCCAAGTTACAGGTATTCAGCCTTATGGGGTCTTTGTCAGTTTGGAAAATGGGACGGTAGGTTTGGTGCATATTTCTGAGTTGAAGACGGGTTATGTAGATAATATCCATGATTTGTTTGAGCTAGGGCAAGATGTCAAGGTTCAGGTGATTGATGTCGATGAGTTTACAGGGAAAGCCAGCCTGTCTATCCGTAGTCTAGAGGAAGAGCACCATCGCTTGCCGAGAAAACATCGTTTCTCCAGCGACAAACGAAAATTCGGTTTTGAACCGCTTAAGAAGGCATTGCCCATTTGGACCAAGGAGTCACTTGATTTTTTGGAAAACCGCCAATCCTAGCTACTGGGATTAACTGGTCGAAAAAGGAGAACAGAGTCAAATCAGACAGCACTTGAGCAGAAAGTTGTCTGATTTTTTGCTTTTGGCCGAGATGATCACAGAAAATAATTTTAAAAAATGTGCAAAATACTTGCTTTATTCTCAAATTGTGGTATACTAAGTAAAGTTTGAAAAAACTGACCTAAGACAGCAGGGGGCCTGAGCCATAAAGATCCTGCCGAGGCACAAAAACGTTATCTAAGATTATGCGTATTTGTACTTTCGTGTCTAGGTCTGGGCGCGTTTTTCTTTTGAAAAATTCCCCAGCCAAAATAAAAACGGAGGTAAACTAATGAGCCAAGCAAGTATTGCTAAAAAAGCAGAACTCGTTGACATCGTTGCGGAAAAAATGAAAGCTGCTGCGTCAATCGTTGTGGTTGATGCCCGTGGTTTGACTGTAGAACAAGATACTGTTCTCCGTCGCAATTTGCGTAACGAAGGCATCGAGTACAAGGTTATCAAAAATGGTATCTTGCGTCGTGCGGCTGAAAAAGCTGGTTTGGAAGGTATGAACGATATTTTCGTAGGACCAACCGCTGTTGCTTTTTCTAACGAAGATGTCGTAGCACCAGCAAAAATCATTTTCGATTTCGCTAAAACTGCTGACGCCCTTGAAATTAAAGGTGGTGCGATTGAAGGTAAAGTATCTTCAGATGCAGACATCAAAGCTCTTGCGACATTGCCAAGCCGCGAAGGATTGCTTTCAATGCTTCTTTCAGTGCTTCAAGCACCAGTTCGCAACGTGGCACTCGCTGTCAAAGCTGTTGCAGACAGCAAAGAAAACGCAGCTTAAGGCTGCTAGTAGCTTAAGGCTACATACTATTATTTGATTTAATATTTTGGAGGAAAACACAATGGCATTGAACATTGAAAACATTATTGCTGAAATTAAAGAAGCTTCAATCCTTGAATTGAGCGAGCTTGTAAAAGCTATCGAAGAAGAATTTGGTGTAACTGCTGCTGCTCCTGTAGCTGTTGTTGCTGGTGGCGGTGAAGCTGCTGCTGAAGCTAAAGATTCATTCGATATCGAATTGACATCTGCTGGCGACAAGAAAGTTGGCGTTATCAAGGTTGTCCGTGAAATCACTGGTCTTGGTCTTAAAGAAGCTAAAGAACTTGTTGATGGCGCACCTGGTATCATCAAAGAAGGCGTTGCTACTGCTGAAGCAGAAGAAATCAAAGCTAAATTGGAAGAAGCTGGAGCTTCTGTTACCCTCAAGTAATCTCCTAAACTCACCAGTCACTAGTGTGACTGGTGAGTTTTTGTTTGGTTCCAGTTTAGGGGCAGGTGGTTCAAGTAAAACAGCCTAGACAGAAGAGGCTTAGCGATCCCTTGTCTAGGCTATATTTATGGTTTGAAGCGGGCTTTTGGGGCTAATGCTTGTTTTAAATCAGGACAGTTTGGTAAATCATGTCCGCGATTTCTTCTGGTGCTTCTGTGAACCCTTTTCTAATCCAAGTGAAGATGATTTCCTGGATGGTTTTAACATAGATGTTAAGGGCAAATTCACTCGGCATCTGGTAGTTTGTTTCCAGCTTCTCATATAGGTCTTGGATGCTCGAATGCGTAACCACATCTTTAATGTATTCTTTGATAATAGTCTCAAAATCAGGGAAGGCTGTGACTAGAGGAAAGAAAATGTCACGGTTTTCACTGATTTGATCCAACATTTCAATGGTGATTGGTTTTCTGAGCAAGAGGTTCTTGTTGAGGACTTGATTGATCTGATCAAGTGCAATGTGTATGGTCGAATTGATGAGGTTTTCTTTGTTGGCAAAGTAATTATAGAAACTGGATCGACTGGACTGTGCTTTATTGAGCAAATCTTTTATCGAAATATCATCGAGCTGTTTTTCAAGCAACAATTGGCAAAATGCGACGACAATCTTGTGCTCACTTTTTTTCATGATTTGGCCTCCTTAGTGGATTTTTCCTCTATTTATAGAGTAGTTTACATGAAAAAATAAGAGACTTCAAGGGTGTTGCGTTACAATTGATGTGAGACCAGACAAAGAAAAGAGAAGATTCCTGATATGATAAGAGTACCACCACTCACCACAAAAGGAATCTTCTCATGACTAGTATACCACAAAACCTTCGCTATTTGCCACACACACTTGAAACCCGCTACCACGCTGTGAAAACCTATCGAAACGGAGCCCCTGTAGACTTTATCCGTCGACGTTACAAGGTCTCAAAGGCATCACTCATGCGATGGAATAAGCGCTTTGATGGCACAAAGGAATCGCTACAGGATAAATCTCACCGACCTCATAAAACCCATCCAACGGCGCATACTCAACAGGAAATCACCTGGATTAAAAACTGCATCCGCAGAAATCCAAACGCAACCCTCGTCAAGATTTTCTACAAACTCAAATCCAACAAGGGCTACAACCGCCACCCCTGCTCACTCTTTCGGATTTTGAGGAAAATGGGCTACTTCAAATCCCCTAAATCCAAGGCCAAACCTTATGTTCCCAAGCCCTACGATACACCAACTGAATTGGGCGTCAAGTGGCAGATGGACGTTAAATATGTGCCTAAGCAGTGTTACACAGGCAAGCTACCTGATAAGTTTTACCAATACACCGTCATTGACGAGGCCAGTCGGGAACGCTTCATCTACCCCTTCAAGGAACAGTCCTCCCATTCCACCGTCCAGTTTCTTAAATTGGCTTTTAAATACTTTGGATACAAGCCTAAAATCATTCAGACAGACAATGGTTTTGAGTTTACCCATTTCAGGGAAACAAAGCAAGTCCACCCTCTGAATCTGCTTTGTCAAGAATTAGGAATTGAGCATAAGCTCATTCGACCACGAACGCCTAGACACAATGGCAAAGTCGAAAGAAGCCACAGAAACGATAACAGACGGTTTTATCAGCACCTTGCCTTCTACTCTTACGACGACCTCATCAAACAGATGAAGGCCTATCTTTACCGATCAAATCGACTACCAATGCAAACACTGGGATGGAAATCTCCTATTGACATCAGAAAATCTATAGAGGAGCTAGCTCCTCTATAGATTAACACATGACTATCTTCAAATTGACAATTTTGGTCTCACATCATTGACAAAGGTACAATGAAAAAATAAGAAACTTCAAGGGAAAATCGGAATTTGGAAGAAATATCACAATTTATCCATTTTTGATTCGTAATATTTTGTACAATAGAAGTAACCGTGTTTATTTTTAGTGTGAATTAGTGTCAGAAGGGCAGAAAAGCCTTGACGAGGCGATGTGTCTTGATGTGATTAACAAGAACCAAACAAAGGAGATAAGCTATGGAAAATTAAGACGGTGGTATTGAAACTTGCAGGAGCAAGAACTCGTCGGATAATTAAGAAAGGATATATTATGAAACGACAAGATATATTTAAAATGAGAAAAAGTAAGGCCCATAAGAACCTGGTGTCTTATGGCCAATATGGTGTGGTTTTAGGGACAGCCTTATTGGTGATGGCAACAGGCCTTGATGTTAAGGCAGAAGAAGTTGGAGCCGAGTCAAGGATTCCAATTGTCACGACAGAACAAACTGCTATAGAACCTTCAACAAGTGATCCAATCCCAGTAGCTACTGAAGCAAACTCAGTAACAACAGAGGAAACAGCTCCAGAGACAGCAGCAACACCAGCTGAAACCAGCCCTCAAGCTGGCACAGAAGCAGCAGTTGCTCAAGAAGTACCTGACACAGATGCCAATCCAGAATCGGGTGTCCAGTCTGAGAAGGTGGTGCCAAATGCTGCTGGCCTCACAACATTCTCATGGCAGGAAGTTCCCGTAGCCAGTGACCTCTTGTCCAATAGTGCTGAACTCTTGGCATCAGGCGCGACCATCAGCTACAAACAGCAACCGACCTACGGCCAGACCACCGCGACCATCATCGTGATTTATACTGATGGCACAAGTGTTGAGGTCCTTGTACCAATCAAGGTAACGGCTAATGCCATCCGTCGACCAGATGCCCAGGAAACTCCAGTCACTGAAGGGGCAGACTTCCGTATCGCAACAGGGACATCACCAAATACCTCAGGCACAGTCACAGGGGCGCTGACGTCGCAGTCTGCAACCACAGGATTGCAAGTAATCAATACAATCAATCAAACAACCGTACTGGACATTTCAGGTGACAGTGCCAATTACTCAGGTGGTTACCTTGAGGTACGCATCAATAATGCTTCTGCTTTGACGATCACACCGTCTCCTTTGACAGGAGTGACAACAAATCTCTCCTACTCAGGTACAGATGCTATCATCAAATATACCTTTTCACCGTCGGGCCTTAATGGTGGTGCTTATTACTCCCTCAAGTTTGACTATAAGTTTAAACCGGTAGACAACTGGGGAAATGTTGTCGATACGCTCAATGACAATAACTTTACCATCACCACCACATCGGATTTTTACGATAAGGATGGCCTTCTAGTCAAGCATCTAGGGACAAATACACACAGCTTTACGGAATCAAAAAACGGTGCTAATATTGGGACTCGTATGTCTAGCAACCAGGTTGTCGGCTATGACCGTGATAATGATGGACTGGTTGATGCCACAAATGCTGGCAAACTCAACTTCTATGTCCATACCGGGACTCTCCGACAAGACGGGAGCGTTTTTAATGATTATTATTCCCCAGGAACAGGTGTCTTCGACGGTCGCATGGTCAACGGTATGGGAAATACCCTTCCGGGTGGAACAGCGATTGATGCGGTAGAGTCCTACACCTATGATGTGAGTCTAGTCCCTGGGACTACCCTCTCAGCAGAGTCAAAAGCAGCAGGCTGGTACGAGGATGCTAGTGGTTACCACCTCTCAGCTAACCGAGCCAATAACCCGCTTGGTGGAGATTCGACATCCAGCCTCAACAACTCGTCTAATTTTGTTCCCTTGATTCTGGATATCATTCCTGGGACACCTGCCACAACGATCACCAATAACAAAACCCTCTCTGTGACAGGGACTTATACTAAAGCAGACGGCTCTTCTTACAATAATACGAGAACAACCAACTACTCCGTTATCATTCCAAAAGCTGAGCCTTCTATCGGTGACCTTTTCTTGAATCACGAGCGTTATGGAGCAGGAGATTCTGAGATTGTAAAACCCTATGGTCGTGCTTATTACCTCACTCATATTGGATTAACCAACATCGCACCGACCGATAAGGTTTATGATTTGACCAATTATAGCTTACGTGTCACAACCAATAACGACAATGAGTTTTTCAGATTGGTCTCTGTCGATCGCCCTTCAGCTATTTTGGATCTTCAAGCAGGCGGGATCATTGAAGTTTATGACGATGCTACAGGTGCTCTTCTACACACCTTTGATGCTAATAATACAAAAGCTACAGCAATCTCTGAAGACCTCAAGGTCAAGACCTTGCGTTATGAGTTCATTAACATGGAGCTCGAAAAAGATTCAGCAAATAATCAGGACACCTCGGTCGTCACTTTCCGAGAAGAAACCTTCTTCAGTGACTGGTCGACGATCTACAACGACTCCTCTATCACAGAGTTAACTTCTTCGACAACAGCCAATCTGCAAAATGACGCTGCTACCGTTAATATTAGTCAAAACAGGACGACAATCCTTGAGCGGGTGATCACTAATATCAACATGGATGATAACTCTCCAGCAGATATGAGTTTTATCACCCGCAATAGTGGAGGTGGCTTTACACAGTCTTATTTCCTAACCAATACCAAGACAGGCCGTGTGTCAACATTATCGGAAAAGGCAACTGCTGCCTATCCTGGCCAGCTTTATCAAGCCTATCTAGTCGATCCTGAACTGAAACTTGGTGCGTTACCAGGTCTCGATGTTATCTATAACTGGAATAACACTGGTAAAGATCTCTATTATGAGACAAAGCCTGTCACTGAGCAACAGGATCCTATCGGCCAGAATGTTGTGCTGATTGCTAATAACTTTGTTAACAATGGGACCTATGAAGTCACTCAGATTGGTTTCTGGGCGGAAGCGGATCCTGGTTTAGTTCCTACTGATGGGATTAGTTTAGATTTACCGATCAATGGCATCACCATCACACCAAACAATTCAACAGTTGGAACCTTCAAAGTCACGTTGAATACTTCTGAAGCGTCAGGTGTTATTTCAGAAGTCAGACGGGATGCCTATTCGGCATACAGTTTTAACACAAATGGTCATCAAGCTCAAGATATCATTGACTTTAAGATCAATTACAAAAATGTTGCCATGCAAGAAGTTCCAAATGTATCGGTAATCACTTCCCTACCTCGTACGGGAGATAAGCAGCTGGATTTAACGGCTAAAGACCGTAATTCCGAGTTTTCTGTTTACTTAACCGGACCAGTGACACCTCCTGCTGGTTGGGAAGCTGTCTATACAACAACATCTGGAACAGCTGAGCAAATGAAGGCGGGTACTTGGTTGACAGCTGATCAAGTCTCAGATTGGTCAACTATCACTGCGGTTGAGTTTAAATCGACTCAGTCAGTTGCAGGTAATTCTTCGGTAGATTTCTTTATCGATAATGCTGTTATTGGTACCGATGCCCTTCAGGGTGAGAAAGCTTACCTCTCATCTGCCTCATCTTCAGGTTCTTCGGCCTTTATTGAGTCTAATAATGTGCTGATTCAGATTGCTTCTGTTGTACCTGATGGAACAGTTACGATTAAGTACGTCAATGAAGCAGGCGAGGTCATCGCGACTGAGAAAGTCTTGACTAATGACATCAAGTCGGCCTATGATGCCTCAAACCAAGCAACCTACTACCCGACCAAGATCACAGGTACCGACGGCTTGCCTTACGTTTATGTAGAAACTGATCCAACTTCAGCACCAAACACTGGTATTTACTCAGAGACCCCTCAAGTAATTACCCATGTCTATAAATTGGTGGAGCAAGCTGCAACCATTACCTTTGTTGATGTGACAGATCCTAATGTTCCAGTACAGCTTGGTGAAATTGAATCAGTCAGAGGTGGTTCAGGTCAAGAGATTCCATACGATCCTGGTGCAAGAATTATCGATTACGAAGATGCTGGCTATGTATTTGTAGAGAGTGATTATTCGAATGTGTCTCGATTTGATACAGATGATTCAGTAGATCAGAAATTTACCATCAAGCTTAGACAGCGCGTGGAAACAGTGACACCAGACAATCCAGTTAATCCTAAGACCCAAGAAAACTTAGAATTAACTCGTACAGTGACTCGCACCATTGAGTACAAGTATCTGACTGAAACTGGTGAAGAGGCTTCGGCAACAGTTACTCAAACAGCGACCTTCACTCGTGAAGCCACTGTTAACATGGTAACTGGTAAGGTCGAGTACAAGGAGTGGACTTCTGGGGATGCGACCCTAGATGAGGTAACATCCCCAACCATTCCAGGCTATACCCCTAATCTCGTGAGTGTTCCAATGCTTGAAGTAGACGCAGACAGTAAGCCAGATTCAGTTATCGTTGTTTATACACCAGATGTTCAAAAAGCTAAAGTAACCTACATTGATGAAACTACAGGTCAGGCTCTTGAAGTGGCTGAAGTGACAGGTATGACGGATGCCAAGATCGACTACAGCACAGCTGATCGTATTGCTCATTATGAAAAATTGGGTTACGAGTTGGTGGCGGATAACTTCCCAGCTGATGTTGCCTACGACAAGGATGGCAATGTGACACAAGAATTCACGGTTATCCTCAAGCAACGTGTGGAAACAGTGACACCAGATAAGCCAGTCAATCCTAAGACCAATGAGGAGCTTGAGTTGACTCGTACAGTGACTCGTACCATTGAGTACAAGTATCTGACTGAAACTGGTGAGGAAGCTTCAGCAACAGTGACTCAAACAGCGACTTTCACTCGTGAAGCCACTGTTAACATGGTGACAGGGGAGATTGTCTACAAGGACTGGACGACTGAAGATGATGAGTTGGATACCCAAGTGTCTCCAACAATCCCAGGCTATACTCCAAATCTTCCAACAGTTGAGGCATTGACCGTTACCGCTGATAGTCAGCCTACTCCAGTTATTGTTGTCTATACACCAAATGCTCAAGCGGCTAAGGTAACCTACATTGATGAAACCACTGGTGAAACCCTAGAAGTGGCAGACCTAACTGGTGTTACTGATGCTAAGATTGATTACAGCACTGCTGATAAGATTGCTCACTACGAGAACCTTGGCTATGAGTTGGTGTCGGATGATTATCCAGCTGATGCGACTTACGATAAGGACACTACTGTAGACCAAACCTTTACGGTTAAGCTTAAGCAACGGGTAGAAACCATTAGTAGACCGGTTGTTCTGAATACACCAGTTAATCCTGATGATCCTAATTCACCAGTTTGGCCAGAGAGCGTAGCGACAGCTAAACTTGAAGACGCTCAAGATCGTCTGATTGAGTACCGCTACTTGACACCGACAGGTGAGGAGGCTGCTCCACGTGTCATTCAAGAAGCAACCTTCACTCGAACTGCCCAAGTTAACTTGGTGACTGGTGAGATTACCTATAATCCTTGGACAAGCCAGGATGCTACGTTTGAGGAAGTTATTTCTCCAGAGATTCCAGGCTACACTGCCAACCTTCCGAAAATTAGTGAAGTTCAAGCAATTCCAGAAGTCGTTATTGAACGCTCGGTGGTTATCTACACCCCAGATGCTCAAAAAGCTACGGTGACCTACATTGATGAAACTACTGGTGAGAACCTAGAAGTGGCGGACTTGACAGGTGTGACAGATGCCAAGATTGACTACAGCACAGCTGATCGTATTGCTCATTATGAAAAATTGGGTTACGAGTTGGTGGCGGATAACTTCCCAGCTGATGTTGCCTACGACAAGGATGGCAATGTGACACAAGAATTCACGGTTGTCCTCAAGCAACGTGTGGAAACAGTGACACCAGATAAGCCAGTCAATCCTAAGACCAATGAGGAGCTTGAGTTGACTCGTACAGTGACTCGTACCATTGAGTACAAGTATCTGACTGAAACTGGTGAGGAAGCTTCAGCAACAGTGACTCAAACAGCAACCTTCACTCGTGAAGCCACTGTTAACATGGTAACAGGGGAGATTGTCTACAAGGACTGGACGACTGAAGATGATGAGTTGGATACCCAAGTGTCTCCAAGCATTCCAGGTTACACACCAAACCTTGCGACTGTACCAGCTCTTAAGGTGACTGCGGATAGCCAAGTTGATCCAGTTATCGTTGTTTATACACCAGATGCTCAAAAAGCTAAGGTAACCTACATTGATGAAACTACAGGTCAGACTCTTGAAGTGGCGGACTTGACAGGTGTGACAGATGCCAAGATTGACTACAGCACAGCTGATCGTATCGCACATTATGAGAGTCTAGGTTATGAATTGGTTGCGGATAACTTCCCGTCTGATGTTACCTACGATAAGGATGGCGCTCTTACCCAAGAATTTACCGTTGTTCTCAAGCAACGTGTGGAGACGGTGACGCCAGATAAACCAGTTAATCCTAAGACCGATGATGAACTAGAGTTGACGCGCACGGTAACACGTACGATTGAGTACAAATACCTGAATGAAAACGGAGAAGAAGCATCAGCGATAGTTGTTCAAACGGCAACCTTTACCCGTCAAGCGACAGTCAACATGGTGACTGGTCAAGTAACCTTCAGCGATTGGAACGCTGCTGAAGCTCAACTTCCTGAAGTTGTCTCTCCAATCTTGCCTAATTATAAAGCAGACAAGCTAGAAGTGGCCGGCACAAGTGTCACTCCTGATAGTGACGATAGTAATGTTGTCGTTATCTATACGCCGACCTTTACAGAGAGTCAGGAAACAAAAACCATTACCCGCACCATCAAGTATGTGGATGAGGCTGGTAATGAGTTGGCACCAGCTGTTACTCAAACAGTAACCTATACTCGCACCGTTACGACTAACGATGTGACCGGTGAGCAGACCTTTGGTGAGTGGACGACCGATAAGGCTGACTA